>CAKZYH010000350.1 GCA_937884725.1 uncultured Paracoccaceae bacterium | reverse complement strand
GCCACGTGTCCTCGGCCCACGCCGGCGCCCCGCGCACCACAATGTTGGGCCGAAAACGCGCCATCGGCACGCCCTCGCCCCCCGCCTCCACCATCCGCAAACACAGATCGTCCAGCGACGCAGCATTGGCCAGAAGCAGCGGATACCCATCGGCAAACGCAGTATACTCTTGGCGCTGCGTAAAGTCCGGGTTCACCGGTCGCGGGTCCGCCGGATCAAGCGTTACCACGCGCACCTCGCGCCCCACCAGATCAGACACGGCAGCATCCGCCCCCTCAGCCGCCGCCAGCGCATCCACAGTGCTGCGCCACACCGTAACGCGCCTGCGCGGTGCATCGCGGTCGAACGCCACCCGCACCGACCGCTCCCCAGCGCTCACGACCAGTTCATCGCCGTCCCACCGCGCATTGATCGTGGCGAGCGCAGCAAGCCCCCGCTGCGTGATGAACATCCCATCCGGATCGGTCAGCATCGCCAGCCGGTCGCCCAAAATGCCGGACTGCAAAACATTGGCCGTCTCCAGCCGATTGCCCCGCATCCCTTTGACGGGAAACACGTTCAGCTCCGACACCGCGCCCACAGCGCCGCGTCCAGCCCGCTCCCGCTCAATATCTTCCAGCATCAGCTTCCCTCTCCAGCAGCGCCAATCCGCTCCACCTGTTGGAGGAGCATGTGCGCCAGCGCCAGCCCCCGCCCGGTCGCCAGCACCATCTGCGGCAACACCATGCGCTCCAGCATCCACGACACGCCCGAGCGTTCCATCTCATGCACACCGCTCGCCACCAGCGACGCCGACAGCCCCGCCTGATACTGCGCCAGCGTCGTCAGCGCCTCCGCCGCCACCGGGTTAGCCTTATGCGGCATCGCCGAGGAGCCCCCGCCCCCCGCGACCTTCATCTCATCAATCCCCTGAAGCGCCATTAGCGATACGTCAGTGCCAATCTTCCCCAGCGCCGCCGACGTCGTCGCCAGCCATCCGCCGTAGGTCAGCACGCCGTCCCGCGCCGTGTGCCAAACCGGCGCCGCGTGCAGCCCAAGGCGCGAGGCCATGTGCGCCGCCACCGCGTCAGCCTCAGCGCCCCAGCCCGCGCGGTCGCCCACCGCACCGCCGAGAGACACGCACTCAACGCCCTCACGCACCGCACCAAACCGATCCCGCTGGCGCGCCAATGGCAGCGCCCATGCCACAATCCGCTGGCGGGCGCGCACCGGCAGTGCGGCTTGCATGCGCGTGCGCCCCATCAGCCGCGCCTCACCGAACTCGGCGGCCAAGTCCACAAGCTGCTCTGTCACCGCCGCGAGCCGCAGCTCAATCTCCGCGTTGCACCGCGACAGCGCCATCGCGGTCGCGGTATCCATCACGTCCTGGCTCGTGGAGTGCACATGGACCGCCGGCGCCCCGTCGCCCGCCGCAGCCTTGAGCTGCGCCACAAACTCCGGAACACTCAAACCGTCGCGCACACTCGCCGCCCGCATCGCGCCAATGTCGGGACTAAACCCCGTCAGCGAGGCTTCAAACGCCCTCCGCGCCGCAGGGCTCACGGCCCCGAAAGCCTCACCCGCCTCAGCAATCGCCCACTCGACGGCGGTGAAGTCGGTCAGCGCCGCCGCCGTGCTGAAGTGCGCCGAGAGCTCCTGCTCCTCGAAAATTGCCGTCAGCGGGTCAGCAAAAGGGGTCATGGCCGCGGCGAGTGCCCCTACCCCGAAAGCCCACTGCGCGAGACGAAGCCCGCAATCTGGTCGGCCACAGCCCCCGGCGCCTCAACGCACGGAATGTGCCCCACCCCATCGATCTGCGCATACTCAGCGCCCGGGATCCGATCCGCGGTCTCTTTCACCAACGCCGGCGGCGTCGAGCCATCATATTCACCCGCAATGCACAGCGTCGGCACCGCAATGCTTGCCGCCGCGTCCCGCAGGTCTGTATCGCGGAGCATCCGCGAAATCGCCGCGTAGCCGGCATCGGGCTGACGCACCAGCATCAGCCGAGCGCCCATCAGCGTCGCCGAACCCGCCGCCCGGTAGGCGGGCGAAAACCAACGCTCCATCACAGCATCGGCCAGCGCGGCAATTCCGCCCTCTTCCACTGCGGCAATCCGGCTGCTCCACATCTCGTCGTTGCCGATCTTGGAGCCCGTGCAGCACAAAATAAGCCCGCTCACACGCTCCGGCGCGGTGCGCACCACCTCCTGCACAATCAGCCCGCCCACCGACAAACCGCACAGCACAGCCTTGTCGACTTTCACATGATCCATCAGCGCCAGCACATCGCCGGCATGGGCAGAAATTTCGCTCGCGCGCTCAGTAAACTCAGACAAGCCATGGCTTCTCTTGTCCGACCGCAGCACGCCAAACTCGCCCGGCAACCGCGCCACAACCTCGTCCCAAACCCTGAAATCGGTGCCCAACGAGTTGGAGAAAACAACGGTCGGCGCGCCAGCACTGGCGGGCTTATGGGCAAAATGGAGCGCCGCCCCGTTCACATTCACAAATGGCATAGCGGTTCCTCCAGAGCCTGTTTCTTGTCAGCCGGGCGGCCCTTATGCGGTGCAAAGTCACCACCTGGCCGATCACAGCCGCTCTCATACAGTTTATTTCAGCGTTACAGACTGGCAATCTACGTATCGACCATCGCGACACCCACCGGGAGATACACGCATGTCCAAGACCCTCACCATAGCCGCGCTCGCCGGCGCCGTTGCCGCCGCCAGCGCCCTCGCCGCCCCGACCGCTGCACAAGCCGCCAACGTGAAATGCTTCGGCGTCTCCCTCGCCGGCGACAATGACTGCGCGGCCGGCCCCGGCACCACCTGCGCCGGCACCTCCACCATCGACTATCAGGGCAACGCGTGGACCGTCATGCCCGAGGAAGAGTGCCTTAACGCAAAACTCCCCGGCGGCCGCACCGGCGCCACCATGGCCAGCCTCAAGGCTGAGGGCTTTGAAGGCCTCGACCGCGACCTGCCAGAAGGCACCGACGCTGCGAAACTGAAGCCGGTGCCCGAGCCCACCGCGTAAGTTTGCAACGCTTTGGGCCGCCGACACGCATCGGCGGCCCTTTTTTCGCCAAGAGGGAGCCGCCCATGACCGCCCCGCAGGAAATTCCGCCCCGCTCCGGCGTCGGCTACAAGCTCGCCCACACCGAAGCGATCCTCGCAGCGCCCGATAAAGTCGGCTTCGTCGAGATTCACGCGGAAAACTTCATGGGCGAGGGCGGCGGCGCCATCGCAGCGCTGCGCGCGGTGCGTGAGCAGCTCCCCATCTCACTGCACGGCGTGGGCCTCTCCATCGGTGCCGACAGCCCCCTCGATGGCGACCACCTCGCGCGGCTGAAACGCGTCGCCGACATCTGCGACCCCGGCCTCGTCTCAGAGCACCTCGCTTGGTCCACCCACGACGGCGCCTACTACAACGACCTCCTGCCGCTGCCCTACACGCACAAAACGCTGAACAAGGTCGTCGAGCACATCAGCCAAGTGCAAGACACACTCGGTCGCCGGATGCTCCTGGAAAATCCGTCAAACTACGCCGCTTTCGATGACAGCGCCATGGACGAGATCAGCTTCATCAAGGCCATCGTGGAGCGCACCGGCTGCGGCCTCATCCTCGACGTCAACAACGTCTACGTCTCCGCCACCAACCTCGGCTTCACGTCCGCTGACTACATCGCCGCCTTCCCGCTGAGCGCTGTGGGCGAAATCCATCTCGCAGGCCACGCTGAAGACGCTGACGCCCACGGCGAAAAGCTCCTGATCGACGCCCACGACCGCGAAGTCGCCCCCTCCGTCTGGGACCTTTTCCACCACACGGTCTTCACCATGGGCCACCGCGTCCCGACGCTGATTGAGTGGGACAACGACGTGCCCGACTTCGACACGCTGGCAGCGGAAGCCGCCAAGGCCGACGCTGTCGCCCAGTCTGCCCTGAACGGACAAGCCGGTGCCCTCGCGGCGTGATCCTGCGGATCTTGCCGACCAAGCCGCGTTCATCGGCGCCCTGACCGCGCCGCGTGTTCCCGTAGAGGGCCTTCATAACGGCAGAGGCCGCCCTGCCGCCGACCGATTTGCCGTTTACCGCAACAACGTTGCTCACTCGCTGGTAGAAGCCCTCGGCACCACCTTCGCCGCCACCAAAGCGACCCTCGGCGAGGATCAATTCCGCGCCCTCGCCCTGACCCACGTGCGCGAAGAGCCTCCCAGCTCACCGGTGCTGTTCACCTACGGCGCCACCCTCCCCAATCGGCTCGCCGACCCAGTCCTGCGAGACCTCGCCCTCCTCGAACACGCCCGCGTCCAAGCGTTTCACGCCGCCGACGCCGAGCCGGCGGGCATGGAGGCACTCAGCGCAGTCGCCCCAGAGGAACTTCCTGCACTCACCCTGTGCCCCCATCCCGCTGCAAAGCTGATTCCCATGGAGCCGGCCGCCATCGCCCGTTTTCAGGCACACGTGGGCGCAGCCGAAGCGCCCGACGCCACGGCCTGCCTGATTTCCCGCCCGCGCTTCGACGTTCTCGTCACGCCGCTCGACGCCCCCACCGCCACCATGACCGCCGGCCTTTTCGACGGCGCTCCGTTGGGCGAAGCTGCCGCCGTGGACGGCCTCGATCTCGGCGCCGCCCTGGCCGCGCTCTTCAATGCCGGCGCCATCAAAGCGCTCGGCTGACCCACCCGAAAGGTTCTTTAGAAAATGTCCGCCCTCGTGCACCTGCACAACGCCGTCTTCGGCCTCGTCCAGCGCCTCACCGAAGCGTGGCTCCTATCCACCCTCGCAAGGCTCCTGTTCGCCGCGATCCTCTTCATGTTTTTCTGGAGGAGCGCGATGACCAAAATCGGCGAGGGCTTCCTCGGCCTGCAGCCAAGCCTCGGCGCCTACGCGCAAATCTTGCCCAAACAAATGGAAGCCGCAGGCTTCGACCCCTCCACCTTCGGCTTCACCGAGCACGCCATTGTGTACGCCGGCACCTACGGCGAAATCATCCTGCCCATCCTGGTCGTCATTGGCCTCTTCACCCGCCTCGCATCGCTGGGCATGATCGTCTTCATCGTCGTCATGAGCATCACCGACGTCACCGGCCACAACGTCGACGCCGCCACCATAGGCGCGTTCTTCGACGGCGATCCGTCCGGCAAAATCCTCGACCAACGCTCGCTATGGATCTTCCTTCTGCTGACGCTCGTCATCAAAGGCCCCGGCCCCTTGTCGCTCGACCGCTTATTCGGCAGACCAGGCCAATAACAGCCCTGGCCGCCGCCCGGGCCAAACCCGGGACGAGGCCAGACTTTTGTTCGCATCAGACAATAACGCCGGCGCCTCCGCGCCGGTGATGGCAACCCTTGCCGAGGCCAACCACGGCGCCACCCCAGCCTACGGCGCAGACGAGTGGACAGCCCACGCCAAAGCGATGATTGCCGAGTGGTTCGAGACCGACGTTGAGGTCTACTTCCTCTCCACCGGATCGGCGGCCAACTGCCTCGCGATCGCCGCCACCCATCGCCCGTCCGGCAAAACCCTTTGCCACGTGGATGCCCACATTGCGCGCGACGAATATGGCGGCCCATCGATGTTCGCGCCCGGCATGATGCTCGTCGGTCTCGACGGTCCCGCCGGCAAGATCACCCCTGCCGCGCTCCAAACCGCCCTTGGCGACCACGAAGGCGAGCGCCACGGCCGCCTCACCATGATGTCGCTCACCAACGTCAACGAGATCGGCCAAACCTACACGCCGTCCGAGATCCAAACCCTCGCCGAGATCGCCAAAACCCGCCTTATGGCGGTCCACATTGACGGCGCCCGCTTTGCCAACGCCCTCGCCCACACCGGCGCATCGCCTGCCGAACTCACCTGGAAGTCCGGCGTCGACATGCTCTCCCTGGGCTTTACCAAAACCGGCGCGTGGTGCGCCGAAGCCCTCGTCATCTTCAACGGCGACAGGCTCGCCGACACCTACTTCCGCCACCGCGTCATGGGCCAACAGCTGTCTAAAAACCGCGTATTCGCCGCCCAGTTCGTCGCCATGCTGCACGACAACCACGCGCTCACCCTCGCCGCCCGCGCCAACGCCTCAGCCGCAGCTCTCGGCGATGCTCTCACCGAGAGCGGCAAGGCCCGGCTCGCCAATCCGGTCGCGTCCAACGAAGTTTTCGCGTTCCTCGCCCCCGGCGCCGCCGATGCGCTCAAAGCCGCCGGCGTCACCTGCTACCCATGGGTGTCGCTCTCCCGCGCTCTCCCGGCCCCGCCCCACGAGGGCTGGGTCCTCCACCGCTTCGTCGCAAGCTTCCAAACAGAGCCCGCCCACATCGAGGCCGTCCGCAGCGCACTGGCATAAAAAAGGGGCGCACCCCGAAAGGTGCACCCCCACTAGGGCATTTCGCACCGCATGCGGTGCGAGCAAAATGCCCGGCTCTTTGAAAAGCGGGCGGTTTTTCCCGATCAAATGATCTCATTTGATCGGGAACCGCCCTAGTCTTGCTGGAGGACGCAGTACAACCAGCCAGCAATCTCAAAGTGTTAGACGGTGGCAGTAATCGTCTTTGCCGCCCCACCATCGATCGCAATCGTGCGAGCCTTCTTGGCTTCCGGCACTTCGCGCTTCAGCGCCACATGAAGCAAACCATGCTCCATGGTCGCGCCAGTCACGATCATATGATCGGCCAGCTGGAACCGGCGCTCGAACGCGCGGTTGGCGATGCCGCGATGCAGATAGCGATCCTCATTCTCATCCGTGTCGGTCTTCTTCCCGGTCACAGTGAGCGCATTTTCTTTCACCTCAACCCCAAGTTCGCTCTCGGAGAAGCCGGCAACCGCCATCGTAATGCGGTAGCTGTCCTCATCGAGGCGCTCAATGTTGTAGGGCGGGTAAGACTGGCCTTGCGCGGTCGCCGTCTGGTTGTCGAGCATCGAAAACAGCCGATCAAAGCCAACGGTCGAGCGGTAAAGCGGAGTAAGATCAAATTGACGCATGGTCGTCCCTCATCTGAAGCAACGGTGATGCCTGCTGCCATCACGGCCAGCAGGACGGTGAACTTGCGAACCCATTCGGCGTCCGCCATCATGAAGTGGGTGGGAGAATTTGCCCTTTCAAGGGCTGCGGTATGGCAAGCGTAACGGCGCCCGGATGGGGCTCAGTCAAACTCGGCGGAACCATCGGCGTCTTGCACGGCGACGCGAAACTGCGCGTCGCGCACTGGCCCGCAGAGCCAGGCGGACCGGGCACAATCATCATCGTCCAGGGCCGTGCCGACTTCATCGAAGTCTTTGCCGAAACCATCACCGACTTCCGCGATCGCGGCTACGCCGTCGTCACGTTTGATCTGCGCGGACAAGGCGGTTCACAGCGCGCTCAACCCGCCGGTGGCCACGTCCGCCGCGTCGCCGACTACGGGACCGACATCGCCAACGTCGTCGGCTTTGCCAAAGCCCAAGGCCTGCCGCGCCCCTACCACATCATCGCCCACTCCACCGGTGGCCTCGCCGCGCTCTGCGCCATCAAGCACCTATCCAAAGACATAGACCGGATGGTCCTCCTCGCCCCGCTTCTGGAGATCCCAAGGCTGCCCATGGCGCCCGGCCTCGCCCGGGTGATCGGCGCGTTCATGGTCGCCTTCGGCCAGAGCCGTCGCCTGGTGGGCAAGCGCAGCGAACTCACCCCGTTCGAAAACAACCGCCTCACCACCGACCGCGCCCGCTACGAGACGCTCCTCACCCTCGCCCGCGACAACCCCCACCTGATGATCGACTGCCCCACCTACGGCTGGATGTCCGCGGTCCTCACGTCCATGAAGGACCTGGAGCACAAGATCGGGATGGACCTTCCCATCCCCACCCTCTTCATCGCATCGGGCAACGACGAGGTCGTCGGCAGCGCCGCCATCGACCGTTTTGCCCGCAGCGCTCCGGGCGGGGGCTTCATTCTTATCAAAGGCGCGCAGCACCACGTCCTTCTGGAGCGCGACAACCTACGCAACCTGGCGCTCAAAGCCATCGACGCCTTCCTCGACAGCCCCCCGCGCCTGCCCCTCGAACTGCCAAAGCAGGGCCGCCGCCTCAAATTTGACCCAGCCCCGCCAGAGCCCGAAACCCCACTCCCGGTCCGCGCAAAGCCCGTCGACCCAGTCCCCGAACCGGTCGCCGTTGCGCCCGCACCACCGCCGGAGGAGGTTGCCCCCGCAGCGCCAACCGAGACGGCGCCGGAGCCAAAACCGGAGCCCGGATCCACCCCAGCGGTCACAGCAGAAGCCCGCGCGCCGGACGAGCCAGCCCCAGCGCCCGCGCCAACAGCGTCCCCGGCGGTCATGCGCGCCCGAGAGAAGCTGCGCGAGCGGCTCAAAAAGCGCATCCAAAACGAAGAACCATTCGTGGACACACCGGCCGAGGCCCGCACACAAGCCGCCGAGGTCCCGCTGGAACTGGACGACCCGATCACCGTCGAAGATCCAATTACGCTCGACGAGGGAGCGCCGTCCGCCACTAAGCGCCCAAGGCTGACCGACGTGTTTACGGGCGATGACGTGCCCGACCCCAACCCGCATGCCGATGCGCCCGCAGTCCAAGCGCCCGAGCGCCATCGCTCGCGCCCCTTGCGTGCCCAACGCTTTATCCCCGCCAACAGCGATCGCGCCGAGAAACCCATCCGCAAGAGCGGCCCACGGACCGCTCGGCCGGTGAAACGGTCCCGCTCCGGCGCCCCAGGGCCGCGTAAATCATGAGCGTCTGGTCGACACTGTCGGCCGCCATCTCCAGCGTCGGCGCCGCCGGCGCGGGCGCCTTTGAGCGCGTCCGCTCCACCATCGGCGGCAACGATCCGCAAGCGGCCATCACCATGGCCATCGTCGCCCTCGCCGCCAAAATGGCCAAAGCCGATGGTGTCGTTACGATGAGCGAAGCCAGCCGCTTCTGGGAACGCTTCGAGGTCCCGCCGGAAGACCGCCGGGCCATCAGCCGCCTGTTCGAGCTTGCCCAACAGGACGTCGCGGGCTTTGAGTCCTACGCCCAGCGTATCACCAACCTCGTCCCAGAAGACGAGGCGCTGCGCGAAGACATCCTCGACATCCTCTACAGCATCGCCGCCGCCGACGGCATCATCCACGTCGACGAAGATTCCTTCCTCGACCGCGTCGCCAGCATTTTTGCCCTCGACCCCGTCCGCGTGCGCCGCGTCCGTGCCCGCCACGTCGCCGAAGACAATGACCCCTACGAGGTCCTCGGCATCCCGCCCGACAGCAGCGACAGCGAAGTGCGCACCCGCTACGTCGCCCTCGTGCGCGAACACCACCCCGACAGCCTGATTGCCCGCGGCGTCCCTGAAGAATTCGTCAAAGTCGCCACCGAGCGCATGGCCGCCGTCAACGCCGCCTACGAAGCGATCCGGCTCGAGCGCTCGTGATCTCGCCAAATTTCGACGAGCGACCGGCCCCGCCGGACATGATCGTCCTGCACTACACCGAGATCGACGAGGCCGCCTCCCGCAGTTGGCTCTGCAACCCCGCCTCGCGGGTCTCGTGCCACTATCTCCTGCGCGAAGACGGCGGCTGGGAGGTCCTCGTCCCGGAAGACAAACGCGCTTGGCACGCCGGCGTCAGCGGCTGGGAAGGCGTCGGCCAAATCAACAGTCGCTCCATCGGCATCGAGATCGTGAACGCCGGCCACCGCCCGGCCCCCACGCCTTTCCCGAGAGTGCAAATCGACAGCGTCATCGCGCTCGTCGCCGATATCCGCAGCCGCTGGCGCATCCACCGCGCCCAGGTGGTCGGCCACAGCGACATCGCCCCCGGCCGGAAAATCGACCCCGGCGAGGCCTTCCCGTGGGACGCGCTCGCGGCCGCAGGCGAAGCCATCCACGTCCCGCCCGCCACCACCGACGCACCGTTTAACGAAGCAGACTTCCGAGACGCCGCCCGCACAGCCGGCTACTGGACCGACCCCATCGACGGTAAGCAGCCGGAGCTCAGCGCGCTCATCGACGCCACCCAGCGCCGCCACACACCGGCACAGGTCGGTAGCGCCCCCACCGGCGCGCTCACCGAAACCCTAAAGCTGTTCGCGCACGCCCGCGCGGCGGCCCTCTTAGAGCCGCTTTAGCTCGCTCAAGACTTTGGTGGACGGGAACCCATCTGCCACCAGCCCGCGGCTAGACTGGAACTGACGGATCGCACGGCGCGTGTTTGGACCAACCTTGCCGTCCACACCCCCTGTGGAAAACCCACGACGCGTCAGCAGCGACTGCATCTCGCGCACTTCCGCCCGGCGCAGCGGCCGCTGATCCCGCGGCCAAGCCTTGGCAAATCCGCCGCCGCCAATGATCCGGTCCGCCAAGTGCCCCACAGCCAACGCGTAAGCATCGGCGTTGTTGTAGCGCTTGATCACCTTAAAGTTCGGCAGCATCAAAAACGCCGGCCCAGTCGCACCCGCCATGTACTTCAGATACGCCTGATCGCTCGGCCGCGGCCAAGGCTTACCGTTCGTCCGCTTCACTCCAAGCCGAGACCATTCAGACAGCGAACGCGTTTTGTCATCCGCCAGCTTGTGGTTGAAGTTGCGCGGCAGCGACACCTCGTAGCCCCACGTCTGCTGATACCGCCAGCCGTGCTTTTTCAGATAGTTAGCGGTGGACGCCAGCGCATCGGGAATGGAGCGCCAAATGTCCCGCTTGCCATCTCCATCATAGTCGGCGGCATAGGCCTGCCAGCTCGTCGGGATAAACTGCGTGTGCCCCATCGCAGCGCCCCAGGACGAGCGCATCGCCGACAGCGGAACGTGACCGTCCTGCGCAATCTTGATGGCCGCCACAAACTGATCGGACCAAAACTTGTTCCGCCGGTTCGACTTGCACGCCAGCGTCGCCGCCGCCTGCACCGCGTTATGGTCGCCCATGAACGAGCCATAGCTCGTCTCCATGCCCCAAATCGCGATCACCGCCTCGCGGTCCACCTCAAAGCGCCGCTCGATCTCATCCAACACGTTGGAGTACTTGCGCAGCATCGCGCGACCGTTCTTGACCCGCGTCGCGGAGACAGCGCTGTCCAGGTACTCCCAGATCGGCTTGACGAACTCGGCCTGCTTGTTCACCAGCCGCGTTGTCTTGGTGTCTGGCTGAAGACCTTGTGTCGCCCGCTCAAAGTTCGCGCGCGTCACCCCGATGCGCTGCGCGGCGGGCCACTTGCTGGCAACGCACTGGCTGAAGCTGCGCGCCTCAGCCATGGTCGGCGGCGTCGCCACCAGCGCAACCAAGGCGAGTGTCAACGACGAAAGAGAGAGCGAGAAAAACCGCATACTAAAACACCCTACGGAAGAGCTCGGACAAGCGTCTCAATCGCATGGATTGTGTAAACGATCTACCCAGTGGACGCAGCCTGGCGGCGCAAAACGTCCATCGCCGCAATGGCAGTCATGTTCAAAATGCCGCGAGCCGTCACAGATTGGGTGACAATGTGGGCGGGCAGCCGCGCGCCAAGCAACATCGGCCCAATGTGCAGCGCGTCCGTCACCTCCGCCAAAAGCCCCATCGCCAGGTGAGCGGCATCAAGCGAGGGAAACACCAGCAAGTTCGCCCGCCCCGTCAGCGTGCTGTCGGGCATGTTGCGCGCCCGCACCGCCTGGTTGAGCGCATCCTCGCCCGTCATCTCGCCGTCCACCTCAAGCTCCGGCGCCTCGGCGCGCAAAATCTGAAGTGCGTCCTGCATCAGCGCCGAGGATGGCAGCGCCCTTGAGCCAAACCGCGAGGCCGACAACAGCGCGGCTTTCGGCGTAATCCCAAAGCCGCGCACCTGCCGCGCCGCGCGCATGGTGATCTCCGCCACCTGGCTCGCCGATGGCTCCTCGCACACCTGACTGTCGGTGATGAACAGCATCTCCCGATCGCTCAGAAGCAGCGACAGCGCGGCAAGATCGGCAACGCCCTCCGCCTCCCCGATCACCGCGCGCACATCGGCCAAATGCTCGGTATACGGCCCCACTGCACCGCAAACCATCGAATCGGTCTCGCCCCTGTGAACGCTCACCGCGGCAATCACAGTGGAATTGGTGCGCACCACAGTCCGCGCCCGCTCGGGCGACACTCCCTTGCGCCCCACAAGCCCAAGATACGTGTCGACATAATCGCGATAACGCGGGTCATCTTCCGGATCGATGATCTCCACCGCTCCCGGAACGCGCGTCAGGCCCGCCCGCTGCGCACGCGCCTCCACCACGCGGCGCCGCCCGATCAGCACCGGCACCGCCACCTCGTCCTCCA
>CAKZYH010000349.1 GCA_937884725.1 uncultured Paracoccaceae bacterium | reverse complement strand
TCATTCATGCGCATCGTGTTGATGACCACCGCACCGCGGTCGTAGCTGCCCTTGGGCGTGGAGCCCTCGGTCAAACCCGTGTTGGCCGCCTGCGTGATAATGACAACGTCCGCCGCAACACACACCTGCAGGACGCGCCAGAACTCCAGCAGCGTGCCGGGCCGAACAACGCAAACTGCCTGGCCCTCGCCAGAGCGATAGCCCTTGCAAAACCGCTCCATCGCCTTCGCGCCCGTGATGACGTGCTTGTTGCCCACCACCGCTGCCAGCTCGCGGATCGTATTGTCCCGCGCCATAAGCCTTCTCCCTAGGCCTGTGCGCTCCCGTGCGGTGGTCCGCTAATGGAAGCGCAGATTATTGCGACCAAGCTGGTCGATGCTGGTGACGCCCATCAGCTTCATGTCCCGCTCAATTTCCGTCCGCAGATTTCCGAGCGCCTTTTCCACGCCCGCCTGGCCGGCAGCAGCAAGAGCATAAAGGTAAAGCCGTCCGCCCGAACAGGCTTTCGCGCCCAGCGACAGCGCCTTCAAAACATGGGTTCCGCGCTGAATCCCGCCCTCGCAGACGACGTCCAGCTTGTCGCCCACCGCATCGACGATCTCGGCCAGCTGATCGAATGGCGAGCGTGACCCGTCCAGCTGCCGTCCGCCATGGTTGGAGACCATGATGCCGGTGCAGCCGATATCGACGGCGCGCTTGGCGTCTTCCACGCTCATAATGCCCTTCAACGCGAACTGCCCGCCCCAGTCGGCGCACAGTTTTTCCGCGTCTTTCCAGTTCATAGACTGGTCGAGCATCGTGGAGAAATAGTTGCCAACGGACGTTGCAAGGTTGGTCCCTTCCGACACGTGGCTCGACAAATGCGGCATGTCGAACTTGGGCTTGGTGTAGAAATTCCAGGCCCACATGGGGTGCGTCGCAAAGCTGAGCGCGCTGCCCATGGTGAGCTTCGGCGGTGAGGTGAAGCCGGTCCGCTTGTCGCGCTCGCGGTTGCCACCGGTGATGGTATCGACCGTGAGCGCCATCACGTTGAAATTCGCAGCCTTCGCCCGCTCTAGCAGCGCGTCGTTCAGCCCGCGGTCCTTGTGGAAGTAAAACTGGAACATTTTTGGGCCGTCATTGATGGCCGCAATGTCCTCCACCGACACCGTCGCCAGCGAAGAGACGCCAAACATGGTGCCGTACTTTTGCGCCGCCCGGGCGACAGCGCGCTCGCCCTCCCAGTGAAACAGCCGCTGCAAGGCTGTGGGCGCGCAATAGAGCGGCATGGCGAGCTTTTGGCCCATCACCTCAACGCTCATGTCGATCTCTTCGACCCCCGCCAAAACGTTGGGGACCAAGTCCACCGTCTCATAGGCCGTGGTGTTGCGCCGGTACGTGACCTCGTCGTCCGCGGCGCCGTCGATATAGTGGAAGATGGGACCCGGCAGCCGCCGCTTCGCCAGCCGGCGAAAGTCTGAAAAATTGTGGCAGTCCGCGACACCCATCGCTCGTTCCCTCTGATTGTTTTGTTACGCCTTTTCCTTAGGACGATCATGGAACAAGCGGGAGAGGGCGGAAAGGATCAAGTTGCCGCGAGTGCTTGACGTCATCGACCCGCAGCGGGGCTGCAACGCAATGCTGGCGCCCGCTCAAACGGCAGCAACGCTGCACAAGATGTGTATAAACGAGACCGCCAGTCTTACCGTCTGGTTTCTCAATCCCAACTCGCACCGGCTTAAGCGGAGGGCTTTTCAGTGGCGGAGCTGATTTTGACGTTGTCGTGCGTGGACCGCAAAGGCATCGTCGCGGCGGTGGGCTCGTCCATCACCGCCCATGACAGCAATATTTTGGAAAGCGCGCAGTATTTCGACCGCGTGTCCGGTAAGTTTTTCATGCGCGTGCTGTTCGCCACGCCCGACGGCATGACCGCAGAGCGGTTCAGCGATGGCTTCCGCCCCGTCGCCATTGCCTACGACATGAAGTGGGACGTCCACGACACAGCCCGCAAGCAGCGCGTGTTGCTGATGGTCTCCCGCTTCGGCCACTGCCTCAACGACCTTCTCTACCGCCGCCAGGTCGGCCAACTGCCCATGGACCTTGTGGGGGTGGTCTCGAACCACCCGGACTGGGGCGACCGCGTGCGCGCCGACCGCCTGCCGTTCCACCACATGCCGATCACCAAGGAGACCAAGGCGGACCAGGAGGCGGCGCTCATGGAGCTGGTGGAGCGCGAGGGCGTCGAGCTGATCGTCCTTGCGCGTTACATGCAGGTTTTGTCCGACGGACTGTCCCGGCGGCTCGAAGGGCGGGTGATCAACATCCACCACTCTTTCTTGCCGTCCTTCAAAGGCGCACGGCCCTATCACCAGGCCCATGCCCGGGGCGTGAAACTCATTGGTGCCACCGCTCACTACGTCACGCCCGACCTCGACGAAGGGCCGATCATCGAACAAGACACCGAGCGCGTGGATCACACCATGACGGCCGATGACCTGGTGGCCGCGGGTCGGGACGTGGAGAACCGCGTGCTGGGCCGTGCCGTGCGCTACCACCTTGAACGGCGCATCCTTCTCAACGGCAACTCCACGGTGGTCTTCCGATGAGCCTGATCGACGGAAAGGCGGCAGCTGCCGCCATCACCGAAGCCATCGCATCGGACGTTGCCGCGCGCGGCATCAAGCCGGGGCTCGCCGTGGTTCTCGTCGGCGACAACCCGGCGAGCAAAGTCTACGTCGCGAACAAGACCAAGACGGCCAACCGCTGCGGATTTCATTCCGTCCAGCACACGCTGCCGGGGACGACCACGGAGGCTGAGCTGTTGTCGCTGGTCGACACGCTCAACGCCGACCCAGCCATTCACGGGATTCTGGTTCAGCTCCCACTCCCCGACGGGCTTGATAGCGCACGCGTCATCTCCGCCATCAAGCCAGAGAAGGACGCCGACGGCCTCCACGTCGTCAACGCCGGCAAACTGACGGTTGGTGACCCCACCGCCATCGTTCCGTGCACGCCGAAAGGCTCGATGCATTTGGTGAAAAGCGTGCTCGGCGATGACCTTTCGAGCCTTAACGCGGTGGTGATCGGCCGCTCGCGTCTGGTGGGGCTTCCGATGGCGCTGCTTCTTGCCAAAGCGAACGCCACCGCCACGATCGCCCATTCACGCACCAAAGACATCGCGGACCTCTGCCGCACCGCCGACATCCTGGTGGCTGCCGTGGGTCGCCCTGAGATGGTCCGCGGCGATTGGATTAAGCCGGGTGCGACGGTGATCGATGTGGGCATCAATCGCATTGCCGATCCCTCCGCGCCGAAGGGCTCGCGCCTCGTCGGCGACGTCGCGTTCGCAGAGGCGGCGGAACGCGCAGCCCACATCACGCCCGTCCCCGGCGGCGTCGGCCCGATGACCATCGCGATGCTGATGCAAAATACGTTGGAGGCCGCGCTCGCAAGCGCCTGACCGCCTGGAATACGCCGTCAGGACACGCCACACTCGCGCGCACAAAAAAGCGGGGGAGCGAGGCGGTCATGGCAGATCAGGTGGAGCGGTTCAGCCCGTCCTCAGGCCCGGGCAGCCCCCGCGTTTGGGGCATCTACGAGCCGCACTCGGGCTCCATCCAATATGTCTGCGCCGCCGCAGACGGGCCTGACTGCGCCATCGTCGACGCCGTCCAGCACTACGATGTGCGCGCCGGCAGCACGAGCCTTGGCCCCGCTGAAACGCTCGCCGCTCTCGTTGAGCGCGAAAACCTCACCGTCCGCGCCGTCATCGAAACGCACCCGCACGCTGATCATTTCGCCGCCGGCGCGGCCCTCGCCGAGCGCTACGGGGCACCGCTTGCCACGGGCAGCAAGGTGCAGGAGGTGGCGAACCTGTGGGACGGGTTCTACGCCCAGCCCGCTACCGATTGCAGCCAGTATTTTGATCGCCTCCTCGACGACGGCGACGCGCTTGAGGCCGGCACTCTCACGTTTCAGGTGATGCTGACGCCCGGCCACACGCTGGCATCGCTATCGTTTATCTGCGGCGATGCGGCCTTTGTCGCCGATACGTTTATGATGCCCGACAGCGGCACCTCCCGGGCCGACTTCCCGGGCGGTTCCGCCAAAGCGCTGTGGGGCTCCCTGCAAAGGCTGCAAGAACTGCCCGACACTACGCGCGTTTTTGTGGGCCACGACTATTGCAGAGGCGGGCGCGCCCCCTTGTGGGAGGTGACGCTGGCCGAGCAAAAGCGCGCCAACATCCACCTCGCCGACGGGCAGGACCGCGACGGTTTCGTTGCGGCGCGGGCTGAGCGCGACGCAACGCTTGCGCTGCCCGAACGCATGCTCGCCGCGCTGCAAGTCAACATCCGCGGCGGTCGTTTGCCGGACGCCGACGAGGAGGGCCGGCGCCACCTCAAAATCCCGCTCAACCTGTTCTGAGCAGGTGCGCGAGGCGCCTTACTGATCGATCATCGCCTCGATGACGTGAGGTCCAGGCCGATCCATGGATTCGCGGATCGCCCGGCTCAGCGACGCCGCATCGCTCACCCGCTCCGCCGAGACGCCCAAACCCTCGGCAAGCTGCACAAAGTTCAGCGGTGGCCGCCCAATCTCCAGCATGTCGAGTGCGGAACGGCCAGGGTTGGCGCCGACTTTGGTGAGTTCGCCCTTCAGAATGGCATAATCCTGGTTGGCGAGGATGACGGTCGTTACGTCCAAATTTTCGCGCGCCTGCGTCCACAGCGCCTGGATGCTGTACATGGCCGATCCATCGGCCTGCACGTTCACGACGGGGCGGCCTGGGGCACCGAGCGCCGCGCCGGTCGCCATCGGGATACCAGCCCCAATGGCGCCACCCGTAAGCGATAGCCACGAGTGGGGCGCCGCCGTCGCGCAGTTCCCATACACATCGCGGCCGAGCGTGATGCTCTCATCCACCACCACAGCGCCCTCGGGCAGTGCCGCCCCCAACGCCATCCCCAGCGAGCGCGCGTTGATGGGAACGCCGCCTGGCGCTGCGGGTGCCTTGCGCCGCCGTGCGCGGTAAGCCGGCGCCTTGATGTGGTCCGCCAGCCGGATGACGGCATCGCTACCGTCCTCGCCAAAGCCCGCCAACGTTAGCTCCCGGCAGCCCGGCGGCAGGAGCTCGCTCGGCCGATTGGGATAGGCGAAAAAGCCCACCGGCGCTGGCGCTTCCACAAAGATCGCATTGTCCAGATCGCCCAACAGTTCGAGCGACTTTTCAACCACGTAGGGAATACGCGTCACGTCAGGGACGCCAGCGCCCCGTTCGGCGCGGCGGTTTGACGTCGGCGACAACAGCCGCGCCCCGGTCGCCCCCGCGATCCGCGCCAACGCCTTCAGCGCTTCCACATCGCCCAAGACACGCCCGGACAGGATGATCGCTGTATTGCCGTCGCCGTCTAGCAGATCGGCGGCTTTGTCGATGACGGCATCGTCGACCCGCGGGATCGTCTCCTCGGGCGCTTGCTCGGCCACCACACCGCCAGGGCTCCAGGTCAGATCGGCGGGGGCGATGAGCGTGGCGATCTTGCCCGGATGGCTTTTGGCCACCGCCAAGGCCTCCGCCGCGTCGGTTCCCAGCGTCGCCGAGGCGCGGGACGTGCGCACCCAGTCGCTCACCACGTCCGACGCACCCTCAACATCGGCCGACAGCGGCGCGTCATAAGCAAGGTGTTGCCGCGCGTGCTCACCCACGATGTTGACGATACCCGACCGCGCCTTCTTCGCGTTGTGCAGGTTGGCGCCGGCGTTTGTGACGCCCGGCGCCAAGTGCAGCAGAGTGCAGGCCGGCTTGCCCGCCATGCGGTAATATCCATCCGCAGCGCCCGTCACGACGGTTTCGGCCAGTCCCAGAACGCAGCGCATCAGGCCTGTGCGGTCCAGCGCATCCACAAAGTGCATTTCAGACGTACCGGGATTGGCGAAGCACACATCAACGCCGCCGTTGTGGAGGGTGCGCACCAAGCTCTCGGCGCCATTCATCTCGCTCACAAAATCACCTGTATTTGGCCGACCGCGGTCTTGTTGGTGTTGGTGATTGGCGGTCCGGCAAGGGT
>CAKZYH010000348.1 GCA_937884725.1 uncultured Paracoccaceae bacterium | reverse complement strand
GTAGCGCAGATAAGATGGTGCGGTCGAGAAGACTCGAACTTCCACGGGTTGCCCCACAGCGACCTCAACGCTGCGCGTCTACCAATTCCGCCACGACCGCGACGGTGGGCGAGTAGCACTCGCCCGCGCTGCTTTCAAGCCGGCACGCTGCGTCTTAGTAATGAGGCGGGGGGATAAGGCATGGAATGGACGATCAGCGACACGCCGGTGGACTATTTGGCCGCCGTTGCCGCCATGGACGCGCGGGCGGCTGCGATCGCGGATGGGACCGCGGCTGAGCAAGTCTGGCTGCTGGAGCACCCGCCGCTCTACACGGCCGGCAAGCGCGCTGATCCGGCCGACCTCACCGATCCGGGGCGCTTTCCGGTCTATCCCACGGGGCGCGGCGGTCAGTACACCTATCACGGGCCCGGTCAGCGGGTTGTGTACCTGATGCTGGATCTGAGGACGCGGGGGCGGGACGTGCGCGCCTATGTGGAGGCGCTTGAGCGGTGGGTGATCGACACGTTGGCGGCCTTCAACGTGGACGGCGAGGTGCGCGAGGGGCGCGTTGGCGTTTGGGTGCGGCGGCCGCACGGCGGTGAGGACAAGATTGCGGCCGTAGGAGTCAAAATGCGCCGCTGGGTGACGCTCCATGGGATCTCGATCAACGTGGAGCCAGACCTGTCGCACTTTTCGGGCATCGTGCCGTGCGGCGTGCGGGGGCACGGGGTGACGAGCCTTGCCGATCTTGGGCTGATTGTGTCGATGCCGGAGGTGGACGCCGTGCTGCGGTCTACGTTTGATCGCCATCTTGCACCTCAGGCGGGGCCGGGGTTGCAGGGGGATGCTGCGGTGGCGCGTCAGTGAGGGATGCCGCGGGCGGCTAGGGATCGGCGGTAAAGAACGAGCGATATGGCTGTGCCGACGGAGAAGGCTGAGCCCAGCCACATGGTGACGCCGGCGTTGCCGAAGCGGTCGGCGAGGTCCCCGGCGATCCGCGGTGCGGCCATCATGACGACATAGTAGATGGCGAAATAGACGCCCATTCCGAAGGTGCGGATCGGCGGCGGTAGGACGAGGGCGGGGAGCGACATGGCGGGCCCCGCGGCGAGGGCGAAGAGTGCGCCCACCACCACCAGGATTGGGATCGCCGCCCAGGCGGGGCTGAGCGGGATGAGCGGCATCAGCGGCACGAAGCTCAGCGTGCTGACGGCGATGATGAGGTCGCGCCGGCCTGTGCGGTCCGACAGCCAGCCGCCCAGCGGAAGCGCCAGCGCGAACACCACCATGAACACGCTGATGGCGCCGCCGGCGGCCTCTGTACCCCAGCCCTGATCGATGAGGACGACGGGGCCGAAGCTGAACACCATGGACAGCGCCGCGTTGTAGAGCGCCCAGACGAGGCTTGCCATCAGAAGCGGATAGTAGGGCAGGCGCTGGGAGCGGAACGCGGGCGCGTCGTGAGGTTCGGCCGGCGGGTTGCGGTAGATGGCGACGAAGGCGATGAGGCCGGTGGCAACGAGCGCAGCCACGACCCACCACACCAGCGCAAGGCCGCCCAAGGCAGCGACCATCGGCAACGTGACGAGCGCAAGAGCGATCCCAACGGGCCAAGAATTGACGAAGATGGCGAGTGCGGTGGCGACTTCTTTGCCGGCGAACCAGTCTACCAGCATTTTCGTCATCAGGACGTTGAGGATGACGCCGCCGATGCCGGCCAGGACGCGGCCTGCAACAAGTGTCGGCCACTCGGGGGCCATGGCGATGAGGATGCCGCCGGCGAGCATCATGGCCATGCCGATGGTGACGATCCGCTTCTCGCCGTACTTTGCCGCAATGGCAGCGCCGGGGATTGCAACCACCACGCCGGGCGCGACGTAGATGCCGATGAGGAGGCCGATGTCGGCGAGGGTGAGGGCGTAGGCGTCGGCCATCGGTTCGGCGAGCGCGGCGATGGATTGAAACTGGAAGGCCATCGTGATGCGCGCGCCAAACAGCACGCCGAGGATCGTCCAGCGGCTCACTCTGTGTGGCCTGAGGTCATGGCGCGGTTGGGGCCGCTCTCGGACGTGGGGAGCGTCGCGCGCGGGTGGGGCCGGTTCTGAGCGATGGCGACACGTCCGTCTTCTTTGCCGACCGGGGCGGTCGATGCCGCCCGGTCGATTTTGCATGGTCGCTCCAGGAAGTCGATCAAGCGGGCTGTGTTTTGCGGCGAGGCGGGCCTTATCGGATCAGTAGGATGGGGACTTTGCACTCGCGCACGAGTTGAAGGCTGTTGGATCCGACGAACATCTTCCGCAGCCGCGTGTGGCCGGACGCGCCCATGACGAGGTGATCGAAGGGGGCGGATTCCACCAACTTGCCAAGCACCTCGGCGGGCTGTCCGGGAAGGATTTTTGTGTCGGCGGTAAGGCCCGCGGCGCCGAGCATGGCGCGCGCGTCTTGGAGGCCCTTTTGCGCGGATGCGGTGTCGGCTCCGACGCTGACAACGGTGACGTCGAGGCCCTGATGGAGCGGGCTTCGCGCCACATAGTCGACGGCGCGCTGGGCGCTGGGGCTGCCATCGAAGGCGATGAGGACCCGCTGGATGGGACGGAAGGCGCGGGCGGCGATGAAGAGCGGCTTCACGGTCTCGCGCATGATGCGGTCGAGGTTTGAGCCGAGGTGGGCTTTGGCAAAGTCAGCCGCCTCGCCGCGTTTGCCGATGAGGAGCATGTCGGCATCGCCGGAGCGCTCTTTAATGGCCTCCAGGAGATCGCCGCGGCGCAGGTGCTCGCTGACGGCGATGCCGTGGCCCTCTAAGATTGTGCGGGCATCCTCCAGCAGCGCGCGGCCGCGTTGGTTGACGAGCTTGGCGCGCTCCTCGTCGAGCTCGGACAGCTTTTCGAGGAGTGCAGTGCGGGCGCCGAGTGCGATCGCGCCCGACAGATCGCCATCGCCGTTTCGCTCTGGCCCATCGAGGACGTGCATCAGCTCCACCGCAAACCCTGTGCGTGAGGCGATCCACGCTGCGGTGTCGCAGACGCTTTGGGCGTAGATCGATGCGTCGATCAGCGTGATGAGCTTGCCGGTCATGTCGGCCTTTCCTGGCGTTTGGTGTCGGCTGGCACGTGTGTGGGCATGGTCAGTGCGGCTCCAGCACGGCGCCGGGTTTATCGGACACGCTGAGGCGATCCACGATGGTTTCCGAGGCCTGGTTAAGCCCCACCACTTCAACCGTTGCACCTTCGCGGCGGAACTTCAGCACCGCCATGTCGAGCGCTGCGACGGAGGAGATGTCCCAGATGTGCGCGCCGCTGACGTCGATCACCACGCGGTCCACTGCTTCCTTGAAGTCGAACGCCTTCATGAAGGTTTCGGCTGAGGCGAAGAAGAGCTGGCCCTCGACGGTGTAGATGCGGGCGCGGCCGTCGTCGTCGGCCCGTGAGGTCACGCGGAACAGCTGGGCGATTTTGCCGGCGAAGAAGATGCCGGAGAGGAGCACGCCGACCAGCACGCCGATGGCAAGGTTGTGGGTGAAGACTACGGTGATGACGGTGGCGAGCATGACCACCGATGATGAGGTGGGGTGGGTCCGCAGTGCCTTGATGGACGACCAAGAGAACGTGCCGATGGAGACCATGATCATGATGGCGACGAGCGCTGCCATGGGGATTTGCGCCACCCTGTCGCCCAGCACCACGACCATGAAGAGGAGGAAGACGCCCGCTGCAAAGCAGGAGAGGCGGCCGCGGCCACCCGATTTGATGTTGATGATGGACTGCCCGATCATCGCGCAGCCCGGCATGCCGCCGATGAAGCCGGTGAGGATGTTGGCGGCGCCCTGACCCACGCACTCTTGGTTGCGGTCGGACGACGTGTCGGTGAGGTCATCGACGATGTTGGCCGTCATGAGGCTTTCCAGGAGGCCGACGACCGCGACCGCTGCCGCGTAGGGCAGGATGATGAGGAGCGTGTCGAGGGTGAACGGCACGTCGGGGATCAGGAAGACGGGCAGCGTGTCGGGGAGTTCGCCCATATCGCCGACGGTTCGCACGTCCCACCCGAAGATCATGACAGCGGCGGTGAGGACGATGATGGCGACGAGCGGGGACGGGACCGCTTTGGTGAGGCGCGGGAAGAGGTAGATGATCGCGAGGGCTGCGGCGACGAGCGGGTAGGTGAGCCAGGGAACGTCGATGAGTTCGGGGAGCTGCGCCATGAAGATGAG
>CAKZYH010000347.1 GCA_937884725.1 uncultured Paracoccaceae bacterium | reverse complement strand
CGGACGGAGGATCGCTTGTCTCCCATCATTGACGCGCACCAGCACTTTTGGAGCCTCGACAACAACGACCTCCCCTGGCTGTGCGAGCCCGAGCCGATCCCGTTCCGCTACGGCGACTACAGCGCGCTGCGCCGCAACTACCTCGTCCCCGACTACCTTTCCGATGCGCGCCACCACACCATCGCCGGCACGGTCTATGTCGAGGCCGAATGGGACCGCACCCGGCCCAACGACGAAACACAATGGGTCGCAAAAACGCGCCAACAAACCGGCCTCCCCAGCGTCATGGTCGCCCACGCCAAGCTCGACGGCGAGGGGCTTGAGGGCGTCCTAGAGCGGCACTGCGCCTACCCCTTCGTGCGCGGCATTCGCCACAAGCCGGCCGCCTCCCCCACACCAGCCGGCGCCGTCACCGAACGCCCCGGCGCCATGGGCGATCCCAAATGGCGCGCCGGCTACGCGCTCCTCCACCGTTTCGGCCTCTCGTTCGACCTGCAAACGCCGTGGTGGCACCTCGCCGAAGCGGCCGACCTTGCAAAGGCCTTCCCCGACACCCCCATCATCCTCAACCACGCTGGCTTGCCCGCCGACAGGTCGCCAGACGCCATCGCCGCGTGGCGCTCCGCCATGCAGACCCTCGCCGCCTGCCCGAACGCCTTCGCCAAAATCTCCGGCATCGGCGTCCCGGGCAACCCGTGGACCGCCGCCCTCAACAAAGACATCGTCCACACAACCATCGACATCTTCGGCATCGAGCGCTGCATGTTCGCCAGCAACTTCCCAGTCGACAGCCTCGTCGCCGACTTCGACACCATCTTCGGCAGCTTCAACGCGCTCACCCAGCACCTATCGGGCAGTGATCGCCGCGCGCTGTTCTACGAAAACGCCAAGAAACTCTACCGCATCAGCGACGACGACCTCGTCCAGCGCTCACCGTTAGCGCCACGATAGGATCCGCGCCGTTAGAATAAACGCACCGGGTCCGGCATGATGCCGGCGCGAGCGACACTGAGGGCGCACCCCGCGTTCGATGCCAAGGGCGGCCCATGGAAAAGCAAAGACGGTCAAGCAAGGTCCAGGACGCCAAGCGCCGCGCAGTCCTCGACGCCGGCGCAGCCGCCTTCGCCGACGCTGGCCTCAGTGGCGCCACCATGCGCGCCATCGCAGAACGCGCAGGCGTCACGACGGGCACGCTCTACTCCATGTTCGACGGTAAGGAGAGCATCTACGCGGCCCTCTTGGCCCAATCCCTAGACCGGCTCCACGTCGCCGTCGCCGAAGCGGCAGCATCGGCCCCAAAGCCCGAACAGGCACTGCGCGCCTCCGTCGAAGCTTTCTACAGCTACTACGAGGCCAAGGGCCCAGACTTCGAGCTCGGCCTCTACAGCTTCGACAAAACCTCCCCCATCAGCCTCGGCCCCGACAACGACAGCAGCCTCAACGCCTCTCTCCTGCGCACGCTCGACGTCATCGGAACCGCCATTGCCCGTGTCGCCCCGTCCCTGCCGCAGGAGCGCGTGACCGCGGAACGTGACGCCATTTTCGCCGCTCTCCTTGGCCTTTTGGTGATGGCCAAGACAGGCCGCGCCCGATCCATCGGCACCAGCCCCGACACACTCTTGCAGACTCATCTCGACGCGCTGATCGCCCGCCTCTAGCGAAATCCATAACAACGTTATATTATATAACGTCGTTATGGAAATCAGCGGGACGTGTCATGACCGTACGGATCGAACAAGACGGGGACGTTTGGACCATCATCCATGATCGCCCCGAGGCCCGAAATGCGGCGAGCCCGGAAGCCGCCGATGCCCTCGTGGAAGCGTTCGCAAAGTTCAACGAAAGCGATGCCAAGGTCGGCGTCTTCTACGGCGACGGCGGCGCCTTCTGCGCAGGCTGGGACCTCAAATACGCCGCGACCCTCACCGACCCCGAAAAGTTCCAAACCGAGATCGTCGAGGGCCTCGCCTTCCCCATCGGCTCAGCCCCTGCACCCCGCGGCCCGCTCGGCCCATCGCGCATGGAACTCGACAAGCCGGTCATCGCCGCCGTCGAAGGCCCAGCCGTCGCTGGCGGCATGGAGCTCGCCCTGTGGTGCGACTGCCGCGTCATGGCCGAGACCGCCTATCTCGGCGTCTTCTGCCGCCGCTGGGGCATTCCCCTCCTCGACGGAGGCGCTGTGCGTTTGCCGCGCCTCATTGGCCAGGGCAAAGCCCTCGAAATCGCCATGACCGGGCGCAAAGTCTCAGCCGAAGAATGCTACCGCATCGGCCTGTGCGAAAAGGTCGTGCCCCACGGGCAAGCGCGCCTGCACGCGGAGGCGCTGGCTCACGAAATCGCACGTTTCCCGCAAGCGGCCGTCCTCGCAGACCGCAGAACCATCATCGAAAGCCGCGGCTTGCCGATCCGCGAGGCGATGAAGCTTGAATGGGCCAACGGAGTGAGCGCGCACGCCAAAGAGGGTGCCGAAGGTGCCAGCCGCTTCAGCGCCGGCGCCGGACGACACGGCGATTTCCAAAACATCTGACGCGCTACGGCCCCAAGGACCAAGAGCCAGCCATGACCGTAAGAACCGAAAAAGACGGAGCCGTCTGGACCGTCATCATCGACCGGCCCGAGGCGCGCAACGCCGTGAATCCCGAAACCGCAGAAGCCTTGCGCGACGCCTTTTGCGAGTTTGAAGCCAACCGCGACGCGAAGGTGGCCGTGTTTTACGGATCCGGCGGGGCGTTCTGCGCCGGCGGAGATCTCAAATACCTCTCCAGCCTGACCGACGAGAACTTCCACGACCGGTTCGTCGACGGCATGGCATTCCCCATGGGAGGCGCAGCACCACCAGCCCCGATCATGGGCTCATCCCGAATGGAATTCACCAAACCCGTGATCGGCGCCATCGAAGGCCCAGCCGTTGCCGGCGGCATGGAGCTCGCCCTCACCTGCGACATGCGCGTGATGGGCGAGCGCGCCTACATGGGCGTCTACTGTCGCCGCTGGGGCGTTCCGCTCATCGACGGGGGCACCATCCGCCTGCCGCGCCTCGTTGGGCAGGGCAAAGCGCTCGACATCGTGCTCACCGGCCGAAAAGTGACCGCGCAGGAGTGCGAGAGGATCGGCCTGTGCGAGTACATCGTGCCCGATGGCGAGACCCGCGCCAAAGCGGAAATGCTCGCTCACCAGATCACGCGGTTTCCCTGGCGCACAGTGCTCGCCGACCGTCGCTCGGTGATCAAGGGGCGTGGCCTGTCCGTTTGCGATGGGCTGCGGTTGGAGTGGGCAAACGGGCTTGAAGCGATGCGCAAGGATGGCGTCGCAGGTGCTGCGCGGTTCCGCGATGGTGCCGGCCGCCACGGCGACTACGAGACCATTTAGGGGGTGTCACGCCTCTGCGGAGCGGCTCATCAGCGTGCTCCTCACTCCGCCGCCTCCCAGACGGCCGCGGCGCCGCCTATCGCGCCGGCGGCCCCCCCGCCCGCCGCCCCCGGCGCGTAACTGCGCACCCCCCAAGCATCGATGCTGCGCAGATAAAAGGCGTCGGCCTCTTCCTCTGCTCGCGCCTCCACGGAAACATCGAACCGGCCGTAGGTCGCCGAATAGGCATCACAAAGCGCAACAAAATCCCCCGGCGGCAAGAATTTGCGCCGTCCAAGAAGCGCCTCAATGTCCTTGTCCAGCGCGGGCAGTGAACGCACGCGAAGGCTATAGAGCGATGATGCCGCGCCCGATCCATAAGAGTAAACAAGCACCCGTCGCCCAATCATGGCGTCATCGAACTGGGCAAACAACGCGTACAGAATGACGTACACCGAGGCCGTATAAGTCGATCGAATTACCTCGGTGCGACGCGAACTTGGCCCTGTCATCTCGTCATACAGATCGCGACGTTCACGCAGACAGAGATCCGGTTTGGCAAGACTGCAAATCTGCGCAAACGCACGGCGGCACAAATAAGTACTCGTACAGTGGAACACGACATGGTCCACCTCAGAAAGCAGATCTTGAGCACCAAGCTTATCGGATAGACGACGATAACACCCCTCAAGGCAGCTATTATAAACATCAATGCTATGCTTGCCGTCCCGCATCAGCGGGTACGACGTCCGCCAGCCCACCGGCTAATAAAAATCGAAGGTGTGCGCCATGTGCGACGCGCGCACCGGCTCCGTCACCACCGGCGCGTTCGGCCCCGCGGGCATCG
>CAKZYH010000346.1 GCA_937884725.1 uncultured Paracoccaceae bacterium | reverse complement strand
ATCTTGGCCCCAGCCGCCTTCAGCCACTCCGCCCCCTGATCCCAAAAGCGCTGCAACGCCTCAGGCATCGGATCAACGCGATACTCGGCCGGAATACCGATCGTCTTGCCCGCCACAGCTTCTTCCAGCGCGGCTTCATAGTCGCCGACGGGCAAATCCACGGACGTTGAATCCTTCGGATCCACCGACGCCATGTGCCGCAGCATAATCGCGGCATCGCGCACGGTTCGCGTAATCGGCCCCGCCTGATCGAGCGAGGACGCAAACGCCACAATCCCCCAGCGCGAACAGCGCCCATAGGTCGGCTTGATCCCCACAGTCCCCGTCAGCGCGGCCGGTTGCCGGATCGACCCACCCGTATCGGTCCCGGTCGCGGCAACGCAAAGGCGCCCCGCCACAGCGGCCGCCGACCCACCGGACGAGCCCCCCGGCACCAGCGGCGCATCGGCCGTCCCCCAAGGGTTCAGTGCCGGCCCAAACGCCGACGTCTCGTTCGACGAGCCCATGGCAAACTCATCAAGGTTGAGCTTGCCCAGGCACACCGCCCCCGCATCCCAAAGGTTCTGCGTGACGGTGCTCTCATAGGGCGGCATGAAATCGCCCAAAATCCGAGAGCCCGCCGTGGTGCGCACGCCCTCGGTGCAGAACAGATCCTTGATGCCAAGCGGCACGCCCTCCAGCGGCCTGCCATCGCCTTTCGCAAGCCGCTCATCGGAAGCCGCAGCCATCGCCCGAGCCTTTTCCGGCGTCGGCGTCACAAAAGCGTTCAGAGCCTCGCCCTCGATGGCGGTGATGTAGGCATCCGTCAGCTCAGCTGCTGATACCTCGCGCGCCGCCAACTTGTCCCGCGCCTCAGCGAGCGTCAGATCACGCAGGCTCATTCCACCACCTTCGGCACGCGATAGAAGCTGTCGTCCTTGTCCGGCGCGTTCGACAGCACCTTGTCCGGCACGCCACCGTCCGTGATCTCATCCGCCCGCTGCCGCAGCCGTGCATCCACCACCGACGTCATCGGCTCAACACCGCTCACGTCCACAGCGTCCAGCTGCTCCACAAAGCCCAAAATGGCGTTCAACTCACCGGTGAGGCGCTCGGCCTCCTCTTCGCCCACTTTGATGCGGGCCAGGTGCGCCACGCGCCGCACCGTGTCGAGATCGACAGACATACTCGCTCCTTGAATGCGCAGCGGGTAGCATCGGCGCGCGGACGGACGCAACGGGAGATGGTGCGCAGATGCCAATCATTGGAACGCTGGTGATCATCGATATGCAAAAGGGCTGTCAGGACCCTCGCCATGGCGCACGCAACAACCCCGCGGCGGAGGACAACGCGCGCACTCTCCTCGCCGCCTGGCGCGAGTGCGGACATCCCGTCATCCACGTCCGCCACGACTCTGTTACGCCTGGTTCTCCCCTCCGCCCCGAGAAACCCGGCAACGCCGTCATCGACGGCCTTCACGAACTCCCCGGCGAGCCCGTCCTGCGCAAATCAGTCAACTCAGCGTTCATCGGCACCGACCTCACCGAGCGGCTTGAGAAGCTCGGAGGCAAGGTGGTGATGGCCGGCGCCGTCACCGACCACTGTGTCTCCACCTCCGTGCGCATGGGTGCCAACCTCGGGTTCGACATCACGCTCGTTGAAGACGCCTGCTTTTGCTACGCCAAGCCCGGCCCCTACGGCCGCATGCTCTCCGCCAGCACCATCCACGAGGCCAACATCGCAAGCCTCGCCGGCGAGTTCGCCACCATCACCACCACGTCAGACCTCATCGCCGAGAAGGAGAGCGCAACATGAAGGGCATGGAACAGGGCGTCTCCGGCGGCTGCTTCTGCGGCAAAATCAAGTTCGTCGCCACCAGCGCCCCGCGCTTCGCCTACCATTGCCACTGCAGCGACTGCCGCCGCATCAACGGCACCGCGTTCCACACCGGCGTCGTCGTCAACAGCGCCGATTTCCGCGTGACGCAGGGCGAGCCCGCCACCTTCGTCTGCCAGGCCGACAGCGGCCACACCATCACCCGCTGGCACTGCGCCGATTGCGGCACTCAGCTCTTCTCCGTCACCACAGCGGACCCAACGATCACGTCCCTGAAAGCGGGCGCCCTCACCTCAGTCCCCCACGAGGACATTGAGCCAACGCTCCAGATTTTCTGGGACAGCCGCGTTCATTGGGCCGACGCCCCCAAAAGCCTCAAACCCTACGCAGCCGGACTGCGAGGCCAAACCCCGCTCACCCC
>CAKZYH010000345.1 GCA_937884725.1 uncultured Paracoccaceae bacterium | reverse complement strand
GCATGGGCATGGGCATGGGCATGACGATGGTGGGCACCATCACGCGCCCTACCCGCACGCGGCGCACCCTCTCGGGCCGGTCAGCGTAGTCCGCAGCGACGTTCTGACCTACGAGCGCGATCCGGCAAAAATCACCCAGAAGTCGTTTGAGACGATCCGTGCGGAGACCGACTTAGCTCACTTTGGCGGCGAGGCCGGCATTGCGGAGCGGATGATCCATGCCGCAGGCGATACCGGGATTGTTAGCGATATTGTTATTGAGGGTTCGTTGAGTGAGGCCGTGAGCACGGCGCTCGCCGACGGCTCTCCTGTGGTCGTGGACAGCGAGATGACGCGCCACGCGATTCTGCGCCGTGCGGTAGCGCCAGAGCGCATAGTCTGCGCGCTGAACACGACTGCGACGGCTGAGGCAGCGCACGCAGCCGGAACCACCCGGTCGGCGCTTGCGATCCGCCACGCATCGGCCTCGGTCGATGGCGGGGTTGTGGTGATCGGCAACGCGCCGACGGCTCTGTTTGAGCTGATTGCGCTGATCAGGAAGGGTGTTTTGCCGCGTGCGATTGTTGCTGCACCGGTGGGCTTCATTGGGGCAGCGGAATCGAAGTCGGCGCTAATCGCGTTTGCACCGACAGTGCCATTCGTGACGCTGAAGGGACGCCGCGGCGGGAGTGCCATTGCAGGCGCAGCGTTTAATGCTGCCGCGCTGGGGCGCGGCGCATGAGCGGCTCGGAGATGTCAACGCCCAGGAGCACGCCGGTTTTTGCTGCACCGCGGGCGCCGGATGGTGACCTGTGAAGCCTTGGCTGTCCATTGTGGGCGTGCTGCCCTCGGGCGCGATGGCGCCGACCGCGCCGCCAAACGCACTCACCGCGAGTGCGGTTTTTGGAGCGCCTAGGCTTCTGGAGGCCGTGGGCGTGCCGACGGATGCCCGACAACCCTGGCCCCGCCGGTTTCGCGATGGCCTGAACGCGGTGCTGGCGCGCGCGCCGGAGCGCACAACTGTGCTTGCGTCCGGAGATCCCATGCACTTTGGCGTTGGCGCGACACTCGCCAAACATCTGCCGCGTGAAGCGTTTTCGGTTTACCCCGCGCCGAGCACGTTTTCGCTGGCTGCGGCGGCGCTGCGCTGGCCGCTCGCCGACACCACATGCGTTTCGCTGCACACCGGACTGTCGGTGGACATTCTGGCTCACCTTGCGCCTGGGCGGCGCATCATTGCGCTCACCCGCGATGGTGACGCGCCGGCGGCCATTGCCGCGACGTTGATCAAGGCCGGCTACGGGGCGAGCCCGGTCAGCGTTTTGGAGGCTCTGGGAGGGCCCGAGGAGCGCGTCGTGGAGGCGACGGCTGAGACGCTTGTGGGGCCGTTCCATCCGCTGAACTTGTTTGCGGTGACGTGCGTGCGGCCGGGGCCAGTGGCGGCGGCGGATCTGCACCATGACGGGTGCGTCACGCGTGACGAGGTCCGCGCGCTGACCATCGCGGCGCTATCACCGCCTGGCCATCTTTGGGATGTTGGAGCGGGGTCGGGCGCGGTGGCGATCGACTGGATCCGCGCCGGCGGGACTGCGACGCTGATTGAAGAGAAGGCGGACCGGGTTGCAGCGATCCGGGACAACCTTGCCGCGACGGGCACCACCGCCAGAGCGCGCGTTGAAGAAGGCGATGCCAACCTGATCGTGCCGACGCTGGAGGGGTTACCGGATGCGATCTTTTTGGGTGGGGCAGTGTCTGACGATCTGCTGTTTGGAGCGCTGAAGTCTCGCCTTGCGGCGGGCGGCAGGCTGGTGACGAACGCTGTGACGCTGGAGGCGGAGGCGTCGACCATCACCCGGCACACGGCCCATGGCGGCCGGCTGACGCGGATCGCGCTGGAATTTGCCGATGCCATTGGCGGGTTCACGATCATGCGGCCGGCGCAGCCGGTGCTTCAGTGGCGCTGGGTGGCGTCGTGATGAATTCGCTGTTGGATCCAATTACGCCGCGCGGCCTTAACCGGTTTTGATGAGATGACTATTCCAAAACGCTACGCCCCAATCCTGTTCGGGTTTTTCCTCTCGCTATTCATGTCCGGCTTGGTGTCGGCGATCTCGACGATCCTCAACATCGGCCTCACCATGCGCTTTTTGGCTGATTGGATTGAGGCCTGGGTGAGTTCTTGGGTGGTCGCGTTTCCCGTCGTGCTAATCGTCGCGCCGCTAGTCCGCCGGTTGGTGGAGCGCTTGACGCGATGAGGGACGGTGCCGCGCACAGTGGGACGCTGACCCTGGTCGGCGTTGGGCCGGGCGATCCGGACTTGATGACGGTGGCGGCCACGAAAGCCATCAAGACGGCCGACCTCGTGGCGTATCCGGCGAGTAGGTCGGGGAGTCTTGCTGCGCGGATTGCGGCAGATCATTTGGCCGACAAGGCGTGCTTTGGGTTCGATGTGCCCATGACGGGGCGCGGCGCTGCGGAAGCTGCCTACGATGAGGCGGCGGCGGCGCTGAGGAGCCATTTGGCTGAGGGGCGGAACGTTGCGCTGCTTTGCGAAGGCGATCCGATGCTTTATGGCAGCGCGGCGAGCCTGATGGACCGGCTGTGCGCTGACGCGCAGGTTGAGATCATTCCTGGCGTGTCGGCGCTGACGGCGTGCGCAGCGCGTGCCGGAGTGAGCCTTGGGCGGGCTGAGACGCCGATCACGATTTTGCCGGCGACCGCGCCACGCGCTGTGTTGCGCCGGGCGCTCGGTGCACCGCAGACCTTGGCGATTTATAAGCTCGGCCGCCATTTTGATGCCATTGCCGGGTTGGTGCGGGCGGCGGGCCGGGGTGATGCCGCCGTCGTGGTAGAGCGGGCGACGACAGCTGATGAGATCGTCACGCCGCTGGCCAAGGCGCCGGCGGGGAAGCGGCCTTACTTTTCGACGCTCTTGGTGCTGCACCGGGAGGTGGCGGCTCGGGCGAACAGTGGACCGGCGGCGATCATTGTGCTTGCGGCGCATGACCGGCCGCTGGCGGAGCGTATTCGGTCCGCGCTGGCGAGGGCTGGGCATCATTCGGAACTGCATGGGCTTGCGGCCCACTTCGGTGCCGAGATTGACCACCCGTTTGCCGACACGATGGCGCACATCGAGAGCCTTTATCGGGCGGGTCGGGCGATCATTGGTGTGTGCGCAGCCGGCATTCTCATTCGCGCGGTGGCGCCGGCTGTGTCGGACAAATCCGAGGAACCGCTGGTGATTGCGATTGCCGCAGACGGGACGGCGGTTGTTCCGCTTTTGGGGGCGCATCGGGGTGGGACGGCGCTTGCGCAGACCATTGGCGACGCACTTGGCGCAAGTCCGGCGGTGACCACGGCGAGCGATGTTTTGGTGGGGACGGCGCTTGATGACCCGCCGGCGGGTTGGCGGATTGCCGACCGCGAGCCGTTTAGATCGTTTGCGGCTGCGGTGGCGCGGGGTGAAGGCATTGCCGATCCGAAGCCGAGTTTTTTGGCGCATCTCCCCGACGGTTCTCTTCGTGTTGAGGAAACCATCGCGGCGGGGCAGCACACGGGTCCCGCCTACATTCCGGCGCGCGTTGTCATTGGGATGGGGGCGGAGCGTGGGGTGCCGGCGAGCGCTGCGATTGCGCTTGCGCGGAAGGTCTTGGCGGACGCGAACATTGATCCGCGGGCTGTCGCGGCGGTCACATCCATTGACGCCAAGGCAGACGAGGCCGCGCTGATTGCCACCGCGGAGGTGCTTGGTGTGCCATATCGCGTTTTTTCGCCGGAGCGGTTGTGCGAGGAGGCGCTTCGGTTGTCAGCGCCGTCCGCGCTGGTGGCGAAGGCGGTCGGGACACCCAGCGTTGCGGAAGCCTCGGCGCTGGCGGCCGTGGGTGCTGATGGGCGCTTGGTTGTTCCGAAGATCATTGGCGAGCGGCTGACGATTGCTGTGGCGGAGGCCCCCTCGCCGTTGGATCCCACGATGATTGGCCGGTCGCGCGGGGCGCTTGCCGTGGTGGGTATCGGGCCGGGGACGGCGGCATGGCGCACGCCCGAGTGCCTGGCTGCGCTGGCAAAAGCTGACGCGTTTGTGGGCTACACGCTGTATCTTGATTTGGTGGAGGATCTGCGCGCGGAGCAGAGCCGGCACGACTTTGGCCTTGGCGATGAGCGGGCACGAGTTGCCTTCGCGCTCGACCTTGCTGCGACGGGGAAGACGGTCGCGCTGATATCGTCGGGCGATCCTGGCATCTACGCGATGGCAACGCTGGCCGCGGAGCTTCTGGCCGATCCTGAAACGTCGGCGAACGCCCGGCGCGTTGCGCTGACCGTGGTGCCCGGCATTACCGCGGCGCAGGCTGCGGCGGCGCGTGCAGGCGCCCCGCTTGGCCATGACTTTTGCTTCATCTCGCTGTCCGATCTGCTGACGCCCTGGACAGCGATCCGCACGCGGCTGGAGGCAGCGGCTGCCGGGGATTTTGTGACGGCGCTTTACAATCCGCGCTCGCAGCGCCGCACCACACAGTTGGCGGAGGCAGCCCGGATTTTTGCTGCGCACAGGCCGGCGGACGCGCCGGTCATTATTGCCGCGAGCCTTGGGCGACCGGCCGAAGCGGTGACGCATACGACGCTCGGCGCGTTCGATCCGGCGGACGTGGACATGCTCGCCACCGTGATCATCGGTGCGAGTACGACGCGGACTTTTGCACGCGGGGACGGCTCGCAGGTGACGTTCACGCCGCGCGGCTACTTTCCGGCGGAGGCGGCACAATGAGTACGGTGCACTTTATCGGGGCGGGGCCCGGCGCGCCGGACCTCATCACGCTGCGCGGCCAACGGCTGATCGAGGCTTGCCCGGTTTGCCTTTATGCGGGCTCGCTGGTGCCCGCCGAAGTAGTCGCCAGTGCGCCGCCGGGGGCGCGGGTGATCGATACAGCGTCCATGACGCTGGACGAGATTATGGCCGAGATTGAAGCTGCCATTGCCGCCGGCAAAGACGTGGCGCGCGTGCATTCTGGCGATCCGTCACTTTATGGGGCGATTGGCGAGCAGATCCGCCGTTTGGAGGCGAACGCCATCCCCTACACGATTTGCCCGGGCGTCCCGGCCTATGCGGCGAGCGCGGCGGCGCTGGGGACGGAGCTAACGCTGCCCGGGGTCAGCCAGACCGTGATCCTGACGCGCACGACGATGCAGTCGACCGCGATGCCTGGCCGGGAGGACTTGGAGACGCTGGCACAGTCCGGCGCGACGTTGGCGCTGCACCTGTCGATCCGCAACTTGGCGCATGTGGTTCGCACGTTGAGCCCGATTTATGGGGCGGACTGCCCTGTGGCGGTGGTGGTGCGAGCGAGCTGGCCGGATGAAGAGGTTTTGCAGGGCACGCTGTCGACGATCCAGCCGCTGGTGAAGCAGGCGAAGGTGACGCGGACGGCGCTGATCCTGGTGGGGCGGGTTTTGGATCCATCAGGCTTTGACGACTCAAGCCTTTATCACGAGGACCACGTCCACATCTTCCGCAACGCGAAAACGGTGCGTCAGAGGTGAGGCGCGAGGTGGGCCATCATGTCCGCCGCGGTGGCCGTGTCCGGCAAGGGCTGGCCCGTTGGGCGGCGCACCATCGCGACGGGGATGCTGAGTTCGCGCGCGGCGAGGAGTTTGGCATCTGCCGCACTGCCGCCGGCGTTTTTGGCGACGATCCACTCGATCTGGTGCGTTTGGAACAGCGCCAGGTCTTCGGCGAGCGCGAAGGGTGGGCGCGCTTTGATGAACGTGAAGTTGGGGTGGCCGCCGTCATCGGGCCGGAGGATGGCGCGGACGACGAGCGCCAAATCCGACCGGCCCAGGAAGGGCGCAACGCTTTGCGCTCCGACGGCGAGGAAAACGCGCGCACCGAAGGGCAAAAGGCGCTCGGCGTGGTGGAGGGTATCGACCTCGCGCCAGTGGTCGGCTGGTCCGGCGGTCCAGGGCGGGCGTTCGAGCCGCAGGTAGGGGATGCCGGCTGTGATGCAGGCGGCGTGGGCGTTGGGGCTCATCACCTCAGCGAACGGGTGGGTGGCGTCGACCAACACGTCGATGCGCTCGCGGCGCAGGTAAGCCGTGAGCCCTTCGGCGCCGCCGAAGCCGCCGATGCGGACGTTTCCGGGGTAGTCTGGGCGCGGGGTGCGGCCCGCGAGCGAGGTGATGGCGTCTGCGTTGGCCGCGACGAGACGCTGTGCCAGGTCGCGGGCTTCGGAGGTGCCCCCCAGGAGAAGAATGCGCGCCATCGGCAGAGGCTAATGGTGCGCCAGGATGGTGCCAACGCGGTCGACGACCATGATGTCGACTTTTGTGGCCTCGCCCGCCACGGCCTGGGCCTTCGCCCGCGCGGCATCTGCGACGAGCGCGGCAAGCGGGACTGGGGCCGCGGCCTTGAGGGCAGCGAGGCCAGTGGGCGCGTCCGCGACGCGCTCGGCGGCCGCGGTGTCGCCGGCGGTATCGCACAGGCCGGCGAGGAAACTGAGGTCCACCTGGCTGCGGGCCGAATGCAGGTCCATCGCGCCGGCGGCGAGCTTGGAGAGTTTTGCAAAACCGCCTGCGATGGTCACGCGCTGGACCGGGTGGCGGGCGAGGTATTTGAGGAGGCCGCCGGCAAAGTCGCCCATGTCGATCATGGCGTGGTCCGGGAGGCCGAGCGCCGTCTGCGCGGTTCGTTCGGACGTGGAGCCTGTGGCGGCGGCGATGTGGGGCAGACTAGCGGCGCGGGCGACATCGACGCCGCGGTGGATGGAATGGATCCACGCGGCGCAGGAGTAGGGATTGACGACGCCTGTGGTGCCCAAAACGGAGAGGCCGCCGACAATGCCGAGCCGCGGGTTCCAGGTTTTGGCCGCGAGTTCGGCGCCGCCTGGGATGCTGACGCGCACGATGACGTCCGGGACGCGGCCCGCGACTTCGCTCAGCGCCGTTTCGATCATGGCGCGGGGGACGGGGTTGATCGCGGGTTCGCCGACGGCGAGCGGAAGGCCATCGCGGGTGACCGTGCCGACGCCCTCGCCTGCCTCGAAAGAAACGCCCGAGCCTCCGTGGCGAACCTGTACCTCCACGCTGGCGCCGTGGGTCACGTCGGGATCATCGCCAGCATCTTTGATGACGGCGGCTTCAGCCCATCCTTCGCCGCGCCGCTCGCGCGCCAGGACGAATGCAGCCGTTCCGCCGCGTGGCAGCGATATGCTCACCGGGTCGGGGAATTCGCCGGTGGTGAGCGCCGCGTAGGCCGCCTTTGCCGCGGCGGTGGCGCAGGCCCCAGTGGTCCAGCCTTTGCGGAGCGGGCGCGGGCCTTCCTCGTCGGCGGGACGGCGCGTCACTTGAGAAGGTTAGCGCGATGAGCGAGCGCCCCAAAACGCCCGCCCGCGCTGCGGTGTGGAGTTGTGACCCGGTCGCGCCGCAAACATTCGCGAGCCTCGACAGCGCGCCCTTTCCGGAGTTTTCGCCAGGCACGGTGTGGCTCACCGGGGCTGGGCCGGGGGCGCCGGGGCTTTTGACGCTGCTCGCCTATCACGCGCTCACCACCGCCGACGTTGTGGTGCACGATTCTCTGGTGGGCGATGGCATCATGGCACTGGTGCCCGGTGCGACGCGGCGCATTCATGCCGGCAAGCGGGGCGGTAAGCCGTCGGCGAAACAGGCCGACATCACCGACACGCTGATTGCTCACGCCGGCACCGGGGCACGGGTTTTGCGGCTGAAGGGCGGCGATCCGTTCATGTTTGGTCGCGGCGGGGAGGAAGCGGGCGCGCTGAAGGCGGCCGGGATCCCGTTCAGGATCGTGCCGGGCGTCTCCTCGGGCCTTGGCGGGCTTGCTTATGCTGGTCTGCCGGCAACGCACCGCGACATCAATCAAGCCGTTACCTTCCTCACCGGTCACGATCTGTCTGGCACCCTTCCGACCGCCATCGATTGGCCGGCGGTCGCGCGGGGGTCGCCGGTGATTGTGATGTACATGGCCGCAAAGCACTTGTCCGCCATTGCGCAAAACCTTCTGGGCGCGGGGCGCCCGGCTGACGATCCTGTGGCGGTTATCGCGAGCGCGACGCTACCTGAGCAAGAGCTGATGACGCTCACGCTGGCGGAGGCGGTTACGCCTCGTGCGCTGCCCACGCCGGCGATCATTGTGGTGGGCGCGGCGGTGACGATGACCGACCGCCTCGCCTGGTTTGACGCGGCGCGAAGCCACGGCCTGATGGGCTGAGGCATGCCGAGCTTTATCGTTGCTGCGCCGACCTCTGGCGCCGGCAAAACCATGGTGACGGCTGCGCTGATTGCGGCGCTGCGGGCGCGGGGCCACGAGATTGAGCCCGCGAAGGTCGGGCCGGATTACATCGATCCGGCGTTTCTTGCGGTGGCGGCGGGGCGGGACGCCATCAACATCGACCTTTGGGCGATGCGCGAGGCGTTGGTGAGCGCGCTGACTGCCAGCGATGACCTGGTGGTGGAAGGGGTGATGGGGCTGTTTGACGGGCCCTCGTCCGGCAAAGGGTCCACCGCGGACGTTGCGAAAACGCTGGGTTTGCCGGTGGTTCTGGTGGCCGATGCGAGCCGGCAGAGCCATTCGGTGGGCGCGCTCATCCATGGGTTCGCGACGTTCGACAAGGATGTGCGGGTTGCTGGGGTGGTGTTTAACCGGGTGGCGAGCGCGCGCCATGAAGCGATGCTGCGCGATGGTGCCGCCCGCGCGGGCGTACCGGTGTTCGGTGCGATTGGGCGGGATGACGATCTTGCCGTTGCGGAGCGCCATCTGGGCCTTGTGCAGGCGCGCGAGCACGCAGACCTCGCTGAGCGGCTCGCGAACGCTGCGGCGCGGGTGGCCGAGACGGTTGACCTTTCGGCACTTGAGGCGCTTCGCCGTGGGGGGGAGGCGAGCGTGTCGGATGCTGCGCTGGCGCTTCCACCTCTTGGTCAACGGATCGCGGTTGCGTCCGATGCGGCGTTTGCATTCGCGTACCCTCATGTTTTGGCCGGGTGGCGGGCTGCTGGTGCGGAGCTTTTGCCGTTCTCGCCGCTGGGCGATGAGGCGCCCGATCCTTCGGCCGACGCTGTCTATCTGCCCGGCGGGTATCCTGAGCTTCACGCCGGGGCGTTGGCTGCTGCCAGGACGTGGAAGGATGGGATGGGAGCTGCGGCGGCCAGGGGCGCGGTCATTTATGGTGAGTGCGGCGGGTACATGGCGCTTGGGCAGGCGCTGACTGATGCGGATGGTGTCTGCCACGCGATGGCGGGCTTGCTGCCGCACGCGACGAGCTTTGCGGTGCGACGGCGCACGCTGGGCTATCGCAGGCTGAGGTCGCTGACGCCGCTTCTTCCGGAGGTTCTGCGCGGGCACGAGTTTCACCGTGCGACATTGACCGGGGCGGAGGGTGCTCCCCTGTTCGAGGCTGCTGATACCGCTGGTGCGCCGCTTCCCGCCATGGGCAGTCAGGCGGGCCGCGTATTTGGCTCGTTCGCGCATCTGATCGACCACGCTGTTGAGGGGAACGGACAGGACGACTGACGCCGCTCGCTGGGCAGCGGGCGCCACACCGATCGGCCCTTGACGCTTCGCTGGCTCAGCCCGAGACAGACGGGGATGGCGTGAGGGGTTTGCATGTCAAAAATCCGCCTTTTGGGCGCACCCACCCAAGCGGGAACGTATCGCCGCGGCTGTCTGATGGGGCCCGACGCGTTGCGCACCGCGGGCCTTGGCGAGAACCTTGAAAGCCTTGGCCACAAGATTGTTGGCGATGAGACGATCGTGCCGGCAAAGGTCGCCATCGACGATGCGCACCATGCGCCGGCACATCATGTGGGCGAGGTGGCGGGCTGGATCCGGGCGATTAAGCCCGCCTTTGCTGCCTCGCTGCGGGCTGGAGAATTTCCGATCCTGATGGGGGGTGACCACTGCATTGCGGCTGCATCGCTGGCTGCGGTCGCGGAGGTCGCGCCGGAGACGCACGTGATTTGGCTGGACGCTCACCCTGATTTTCATACGATCAAGACCACTCAATCGGGCAATCTTCATGGCACGTCAGTCGCCCTGGCCTGCGGGTTGGAGGGCGCTGAGACTGTGTTTGGCGAACCGATCACACCGCTCGCCGCGCAGCAGGTGACGATGTTTGGCATTCGCTCTGTGGATGCGGCTGAGCGGGCGCTTTTGAGCGAGCACGGCGTGACGGTGCACGACATGCGCGCCGTTGATGAACATGGCATGGGCGCGCTGATGAAAGCCGCCATTGCCCGGGCGGCCGATGCTGGGGCAAACATCCACGTCAGCCTTGATGTGGATTTTTTGGATCCGGAGATCGCGCCGGCGGTGGGGACGACGGTGCCCGGCGGCGCTACGTTCCGGGAGGCGCATCTGGTGATGGAACTGTTGCACGAGAGCGGGCGCGTGGCCTCGCTCGATCTGGTGGAGCTGAACCCGTTTCTCGACGAGTTCGGCCGCACGGCGACGCTGATGGTGGATCTGACGGCGAGCCTGTTTGGCCGCACGATCATGGATCGTCCGACACCGGCCTATTGAGGCGCCGCGTGCCTCAAACCCGTGCTAACGTTTCAGAAAAATCGGGAGGCGACATGTTTTTGTATCACCAGCTTTTGGCGAGGGCGGCCGAGGGGAAACCCGTTCGCGTGGCGCTCATTGGGGCCGGCAAGTTTGGCTCCATGTTTTTGGCGCAGGTGCCTACGACGCCCGGGCTGACGGTCACCTACATCGCGGACCTGCGGGTGGATGGCGCGAAGGACGCGTGCCGCCATGTGGGCTGGGATGAGGGGCTGATCGCTGCGACGCGTTTTACCGATGACGCGAAGTCGGCGATCGCTGCCGATGACGTGGACGTTGTGGTTGAGGCGACCGGGCATCCACGCGCGGGGATCGCGCACGCGCAGGCCGCGTTTGAGGCCGGCAAGCACATCGTGATGGTGAATGTGGAGGCCGATGTTTTGGCCGGGCCGGCCCTCGCCAAACAGGCCGCGGCTGCCGGTGTTGTTTATACGATGGCCTATGGCGACCAGCCTGCGCTGGTGGCGGAGCTGGTGGAGTGGGCGCGCTGCACTGGGTTTGATGTGACGGCAGCGGGCAAGGGCACGCGCTATGAGCCGCACTTCCACCAATCGACGCCCGAGAACGTGTGGACGCAGTTTGGGATCACGCCCGAGGCCGCCGAAGAGGCGGGCATGAACCCAAAAATGTTCAACTCGTTCGTGGATGGGACCAAGTCGGGCATTGAGATGGCGGCCATCGCCAATGCGTGCGAGCTGAATGTGCCATCGGACGGGTTGAGCTTTTTTCCCTGCGGCACGCATGACCTGGCGCGCACGCTGCGGCCTAGAGCCGACGGCGGGCAGCTTGAGGGTAAGGGTTTTGTCGAGGTGATCTCCAGCCAGGAGCGGGACGGCCGGGAGGTGGCGGGGCACCTGCGCCAGGGCGTTTACGTGGTCATTGAGGCGCCGAACGATTATGCGGCCGCGTGCTTTGGGCAGTATGGGCTGCATCCTGACCCGTCGGGCCGGTATGCCGCGATGTACAAGCCCTATCACCTGATCGGGCTGGAGCTGAATCTGTCGATCCTGCTGGCGGCGTTGGAGGGCAAGGCGACTGGGTCGGCTCGTGCGTTTGTGGGTGATGTTGTGGCCTGCGCGAAGACTGACCTTGCTGCGGGGACGACGCTGGATGGCGAAGGCGGCTTTTGCGTGTGGGGCAAGCTCGCGCCGGCGGATCGGTCCGTGGCGGAAGGTTTTTTGCCCATTGGGCTCGCGCAGGATGTGGTGCTGAACAAGCCGGTGGCGGCTGGTGAGGTGGTGCGGCTGAGCGATGTGCAGCTCGATGCGGGCGATGAAGCTCTGACCCGCCTTCGCGGTGGGATGACGCCGGCGCCGCAGATGAAGCTTGCCGCTGAGTAAGCATGGGGTCGGCGCCGGTTTTGGCACCGACCCCCTACTCTTGGCGCTTAGTTGACTTGGCGGCGGGCGCCGGTGGCGCGCACGACCGGGATCCAGGTGTCGCGCTGGACCTCGTAATACTCGTCGACTTCAGCCGGGGTGAGCGGTGCGGGGACTAGGGAGCCGAGATCGGTCAGCCGCGTTTTGATCTCGTCGGACTGGACGACTTGGTTCACGAGCTCGTTGAGCCGGTCGACGATCTCGTCGGGCGTGTCGACGGGGGCGGCGATGCTGTTCCACGTTTGGGAGACGAAGCCTTCGAGGCCTGCCTCGCTCATGGTCGGCACGTCGGGGATCGCGGCGAGGCGGTCGGGCGCGGAGACGCCGAGCGGGCGAACGGCCCCGTCCCTCACCTGCGGCACGGCCGTCAGCGAAGGATTGAAGGTGTAGGTGATCCGGCCACCGATGAGGTCGCGCAGCGCTTCGCCGCTTTTGGGGTAAGGCACGTGGAGGATGTCGCCGTCGATCCGATCGAGGAAGAGCGCGCCGGTGATGTGGGTCGTTGTGCCGGTGGGGCCTGAGCCGTACTGAAGCGCGTCGGGATCGGCTTTAATGGCGGCGATCATGCCCTGAAGGTCGGCGGCGGGATCGTCGTTGTTGACGACCATCACCATGGGCACCTCATTCATCAGCGCGACACCGCGGAGGCGGGCACGGATGTCCACTGGGAGCGGCTCGAACAGGGCGATGTTGTGGACCAGCTGCGATGATGTGCCGACGAGGAGCGTGTAGCCATCGGGGTCGGCTTCGCTGACTTCTTGCGTCGCCTGCATGCCGGACGCCGCAGACAGGTTTTCCACCAGGATGCGCTGATCGAGGAGCGGCTCGAGCTCTGCGGCGACGATGCGGGCCACCAAATCTGCATTGCCGCCAGCACCGGAGGCGACGATGAGGCGGATCGGTTTTTCGCTAGGCCATTCTGCGGCGCCTGCGGGCACAACGGCTGCGGCGGTGGCAAGGGCGGTGAGGGCAAAGAGGCTGCGTCGGTTGATCATCAGCTGGGTCTCCCAGGCAAGACTAAGTTTCGGTTGAATTTGCCCAGTCCGGATGAC
>CAKZYH010000344.1 GCA_937884725.1 uncultured Paracoccaceae bacterium | reverse complement strand
AGTGGCCGGCGTTCATTGACGTCAAAACCCAATGACCTGCTGCGGTGACGCCACCATCATCGGGCAGGTTAAGCCCAACTCATCGGCGCCCGACCCGGCGATGCTCGCGAGCGAAACCTTCAGCATCTCCGGCCTTCACTGCGCCGGATGCATCTCCAAGGTGGAACGGCGCGTCGCAGCGCTTGGCGGCGATACAAGCGCGCGGGTCAACCTCACCCGCCAAACGGTGACGGTGCGTGCGCCCGCCGACGGCTTCGACGTCACCCCAGCTCTCGCGGCCATCCGAGACCTTGGCTACGTGGTCCGCCCGCTGGCCGAAGCGCCAGAGACCGACGAGACCGGCCGCGAACTCATGCGCTCGCTCGCGGTATCGGGCTTTGCCGCCATGAACGTGATGCTTCTGTCGGTGTCGGTCTGGGCCGGCGCAGATGGCGAAACCGAGCGCTTTCTCACGTGGGTGTCCGCGCTGATCGCACTGCCAGCGCTCCTTTATTCCGCGCGCCCCTTCGTGCGCTCAGCGTTCAAGGCGCTCTCCGCCCGCACGCTCAACATGGACGTGCCCATCGCCATCGCGATCACCCTCGCCGCGCTGATGTCGCTCGTCAAAACCATCAACGGCGAAGGCGAGACCTACTTTGACGCCGCCGTCACGCTCACCTTCTTTCTGCTCGCCGGCCGCCTCGTCGCGCACTCCACGCGCGAGCGCGCCCGCAACTCCATCCGTGGCCTCGCAAGCCTCACCGCCCCCCTCGCCCGCCGCGTAATGCAGGACGGCACCGTCCGCGTTGTCTCCGTGAAGTCGGTGCGCCCCGGCATGGTGCTGGAACTTGCCGCCGGCGACCGCGTGCCCGTCGACAGCCGCGTCGATGGCTATGCGGGCACGTTCGACGCCTCCCTCGTCACCGGCGAAAGCCAATCGGTCACCATCGGCGCGGGGCACGAAGTGGGCGCTGGCCTCCTCGCCCTGTCCGGCCCGGTCCGGCTGACCGCGCTGCGCGATGCCGACGACAGCCTGGTGGCGCGTATGCGCTCGCTCCAGGAAGCGGCGGAGAGCATGCGCCCGCACCTGTCGCGCATCGCCGACAAAGCGGCCCGCATCTACGCCCCCGTCGTCCACCTCACCGCACTCTTCACCATGATCGGCTGGATGATCGCCGGCGCCAGCTTCGGCGACGCGCTCACCATCGCCATCGCGGTCCTCATCATCACCTGCCCCTGCGCGCTCGCGCTCGCGGTGCCGATCGTGCAGGCCGCCGCCATGGACGTCATGTTCCGCCGCGGCATGCTGGTGAAGGACGGCGCGGTGCTGGAGCGCCTGCGCGCCGTCACCTCAGTGGTGTTTGACAAAACCGGCACACTCACCGGGCCGCGCCTGCGGGCCGACGCCGCGCTCGATGACGACGCCCTCGCCGACGCCGCGGCCCTCGCCCGCCACAGCACCCACCCAGTCGCGCGGGCCCTGGAAGCCGAAGCGCTGCGCCGTGAACTGGAACTCCCTCTAGCCACCGGCGTGAAAGAGCTGCCGGGCCAGGGTGTTGTGGGCATGGTGCGCGGCCGCGAAGCCTCTATTGGCCGCCCCACCTCCATCCCTTCGGACGCTGCCGAGAACGTGCCGGCCGCAAACGCCAACGTTCTCCTGCGCGCTGGTCTCCCGCCCGTCATCCTCCCCATCGAAGACACTGTGCGCGAGGGCGCCGATCAGCTCATCGAAGGCTTCAAAGAGCGCGGCATGACCCCGGCCATCATCTCAGGCGACACCGAAGCAAAGGTTGCCGAGGTCGCAGCAACGCTCGGCGTCAGCGACTGGACGGCCAACGCCAAACCCGCCGAAAAGCTCGCCCTCATGCAACAGCGCGCCGACGCCGGCGAGCGCGTCCTCATGATCGGCGATGGCCTCAACGATGGCGCAGCGCTCGCGGCCGCCCACGCCTCCATCGCCATGGCCGACGCCACCGATCTTGCCCGCGCCTCCGCAGACGTTGTCCTCACCAGCGGCCATATCGGCGACGTCGCCGGAGCGATGGTGCTTGCCCGCAAGGCCCACAGCCTCACGGTGCAAAACCTCGTGCTCGCGGGGATCTACAACTGTATTGCTATTCCGATTGCCATCGCCGGCTTCGCATCCCCCCTTGCCGCCGCCATCGGAATGTCGGCATCATCGGTGGTGGTGATCGCGAACGCACAACGGATTAGGGCGGGGTAGCGTCATGTCTTTGTTGGTCTATCTTCTGCCGCTCGCCCTCGCACTCGGCGCCGCATGGGTCGCGGTGTTCCTGTGGTGCATGCGCAAGGGCCAGTTCGACGATCCCGCCGGCGCCGCCACCCGCATTTTGCAAGACGACCCGCCCGCCGACGAAATCCGCTAACGCGGCTCAGCCTCAGCGATCACCCGCGCGCGGGACGAAAACGAGATGCCGAGCGTGCCGGTACCCCCAATCATCACCGCCTCAACGTGCGGCGGAAGCGCGGCCTCTTCCGCCTCCCACGTCACGATGAAGTTCGCACCGATACCCCCCTCCTGTTCACGCAGCGGCACCAGCGCCTCGTAGGAGGCAAACGAGGTCAGCGTCACCGGCTCATCCAAAAACCTGCGCACCAACGCACCGGCGCTGTCGTAGTAGGCAACGCCCGTCACCGTGATGGATCGCTCAGGATCAACGTTGTGCACGATCAGGTTGGACGCCAGCGGCTGAAAACGCCCTTGGTCCAACGCGATCTGAGAGAACGCAGGCACATACAAAGTCTGGCCAAAGCTCGTCGGCAGCGGGCCACCGCTGTGCGCCGGGATCACCATCACCGCCAGACACCAACAGACCAGCCCAGCCGCCAGCGCGAGCGAAGCAACTCCCTTGTTGCTGCGGACCAACGCCCGGTTGTCCTGCATCAAACCCTCACCCAGCCCTTCGGTGGTACCGTGCCCACCATCGCCGAGAGCATTAGCCCAGCGCGGCAGGAGCGGCCAGGGTCCGCCTCGCCATCGCACAGCGCCGCCGAGCGCAAACCGCGCCATTTGTGAAGGCGTGGCCTAGAGTAACGCTGGTGGAGTGGCCCAAGCGGTGTAAGGTCACCGATCGCCGCTGCTCACCGGCAGGAAGAAGGGAGGACGTCCCGTGCGCGCGAAAGCCGACCGAAAGCACAACCGGCGCATCCCGATCGCAGTCGCAGCCGCAATTGCGGCCGCCTTACCGCTGCCCCTCATCGCGGCTGAACTCTCCATCACCGTGGAGAGCGTGCGCAACGCTGATGGCGTCATCACGATCGACCTGTGCCCGGAAGATAGCTTTCTGGGCGATGAGTGCCCCTACAGCGCCACCGTTGAAGCGTCCGAAGGCGAAACAGTCATCGTGATTGAAGATGTCATTGCTGGAACCTACGGCGTTCAAGGCTTTCACGATGAGAATGAAAACACAAAAATGGACCGCAGCCTCATCGGCTGGCCCCTCGAAGGATTTGCCTTCGCCAACGACCCGGAGATCCTCTTCCGGCCGCCGAAGTTCGAATCCTCATCGATTGCCGTCGGAGACGAGGATTTGGAAATCAGGATGCGAATGCGGTACCGGTGAGGTTGCCAAACGTTAGCCTGACCTTGACCGGCCCGCTCCCGCCCAAAGTGACACCCGCATGCAAACACAGCGCTCGATCGGATTGTTCGTTTCGCCAGATTGGGTGAGCGAGCTGCGCGCTGTCGGAACGATTGGCGCGTTATGCCAACCAAGCGCAGTCTGATGACCGGGCGCGATGCGCCATCCGATTGGTGGGTGGAAACGCCTTCGGGCAAAGGATCTTCGGACGAGAACTTTCCCGTCGCCTCGCGCCTCATTGCCCCACACCTACGCCCGCACGTCCTGGCGTTTTACGATTTTGTCCGCGCGGCTGACGATATCGCCGACAACCCGGGCCTCGACCCGCAGGACAAGCTGACAAGGCTCGATCAGATGGAGGCGTCCCTCCATGTTGACGGCCCGCTCACCAAACCACGTAAGCTCGCCGAAACGTTCGCCGCAACCGGGGTGAGCGACACCCACGCCCGTAACATGCTCTCCGCCTTCCGCCAGGATGCCACGAAGCAGCGCTACAGCGATCTCGTTGAGCTGTGGGACTATTGCGACCGCTCAGCTGCACCCGTCGGTAAGTTTCTGGTCGATCTGCATGGCGAAGACCAACGCTGCCACAATGGCGCCGCCGCGCTCGCCAATGTCCTCCAGGTCCTCAACCACATCCAGGACTGCCAGGCCGACTTTCTCACCATGAACCGAGTCTACCTCCCGCAAGACATGTTGAGCGCTCATGGCGCGCAGATTGAAGACTTGCGCGGGCCGGCCCTAACCCCCAGCCTACGCGCCATGCTCGATGACCTTCTGGATGCGTGCGCGACGCGTATGGGAGCAGCGCGGCAACTGGTCGGCGAGATCAGAACGCGCAGCTTTGCCGGCGAAACACAGGCCATCGTCGCCCTCGCGGCCCGCCTGCTCGCGCGCTTGCGCAACGAGGACCCCATCGCCGGGCGCGTGAAACTGACCAAGCTCGACTTCAGCATCGCAGCCGCACAAGGTGTCGGACGCTATCTGCGCCCGCGATGGCGTTAGTGTCTCATAATCCGCGCGCGTCAGGCGCGCTGCCCGAGCATCTGCTGCCGCTGCAGCACAATGGAGCGTGCGACCCCGGCACGTTCACCGAAGAGGTGCTGGCCAACGCGCGCTCATCATTTGCCTTTGGTCTGCGCACGCTCCCCACCGTTCGCCGCAGGGCCATGCTTGCAGTCTACGCGTTCGCCCGCATCGCTGACGATATTGCAGACAGTCATGCCGCGACCGGCGAAAAGCTATCGGCCCTTGATGCCTGGAGCGAAGAGGTGGACCGGATCTACGCCGGTGCACCGCACAGCAGCGTCGGCCACGCCCTCGCCGACAATGTTGGTCGCTTCGATCTGCCGGCCCGGGAGTTCCACCTCATGCTCGACGGCATGCGGATGGACGTCAACGGGCCAATCCTAGCGCCCACGCTGCACGAACTCGCGTGCTACACCCGCCGGGTCGCTGGGACGATTGGCCAGTTGTCCGTCCGCTGCTTTGGTTCCGAAGCCTCGCCGCACCGCGATACATTCGCCCTCGCACTCGCCGATGCGCTGCAACTCACCAACATCTTGCGTGACGTCAGCGAGGACGCAGCGAACGGACGGATCTATCTGCCAAGGGAGCTGCTCGCCCAGTTCGACGTCCCCGCCGACTGCGCGACGATCGCATCGCATGACCGTACGGCCACCGTCTGCGCCGCGTTGGGCGCCCTGGCCCGAGGGCGGTTCGCCATGGCCCGCACCTCACTCTCCCATCTGCAGCGCGCGCCGCTGCGCCCTGCGCTGATCTTCATGGGCGTTTATGAGGGTTATCTGGATCGCATCGAAGCATCGGCCTGGAACAGCGCGCACCTTTCACCGATGCCTCGTTGGGAGAAAATCGCACGCGGCCTACGTTACGCGTACTTCATGCCCAAGCGCGAGGATGATCACACGATGCAACCCGGCGCGATCCGCTTCCCCGTCTGCGACGACACCCGCGACGTCGCCTGAGCGGCAGCAACCCGGTTCGTTTGGATGAGCGCAACAGTTCACATCGTCGGGCTCGGCCTATCGGGCTTGTCTGCCGCCATACAGCTGGCAAAAGCCGGCGTGAAGCTTCGCCTCTACGAGGGCGCAGGCCAGGCGGGCGGGCGATGCCGGTCCTTCTTCGACAAAGCGCTTGGCGTCGAAATCGACAACGGCAACCACCTCCTCCTCAGCGGCAACACCAGCGCGCTGGCCTACCTCGACGCGATTGGCGCGCGGGACGAGGTCAAAACCTTCGACCGCGCTGCCTTTCCGTTCGTCGACCTCAAACGCCAGGAGCGCTGGTCCATCGACATCAGCGAAGGGCGCATGCCGTGGTGGCTCCTCGATCAAAACCGCCGCGTAAAGGGCGCCAGTGTCCCCGCCCACCTTGCCGCCACACGCATCCTCCTCGCCGACCGGGATGCAACCGTCTGCGAGGCCATCAGAAGCGACGGGCTCCTCTTCGAACGGTTCTGGGAACCCATGACCATCGCCGTCCTCAACACGCGGCCGGAACGGGGCAGCGCAGCCGTCCTGCGCCGCGTCATGATTGAAACCTTCGCCCGCGGCGGCCGCAACGCCCGCCCCGTCATCGCCCGGCACAGCCTCGGCCGCGCCTTTATCGCCCCAGCGCTCGCTTTCCTGGAGCGCGCCGGAGCCCGCATTCAGTTCAACACCCGGCTAAAAGCGTTGGAGTACGAGGCCGAGCACGTCACCAGCCTTAGCTTTGACGGGCATGCTGAGCGCATCGGCCCCAACGACAGCGTCATCCTCGCTCTGCCGCCCTCGCGCCTCGCCCCCTTGCTCCCCGACGTGCACCTCCCGCACGACGACGCGGTGATCGCCAACGCCCACTTCCGCGTCCCCACCACCGCAGACGACGACCGAGTGGATTTCATCGGCCTCACCAACGCCATGACCCACTGGGTGTTCCGCCGCCCGGGCCTCATCAGCACCACCATTTCGGCCGCGCACGAGCTCGGCCTAGAGCGCTTATCCGCAGAAGAGGTGCTGCAAACCTCCTGGCAAGAAGTCCGCGCCGCGCTCGACTTGCCGGGCAGCATCGAGCCGCTGGCGCAAAGGCTCATCAAAGAGAAGCGCGCCACATTCGACCAGTCCCCCGCTGGCGTCCGGCTGCGCCCGTCAACGCAAACGCCGATCCGCAATCTCGCCCTGGCGGGAGATGTGGTGGATAACGGCCTCCCCGCCACCATCGAAGGCGCCATCCGCAATGGCGAGGCCGCGGCCAGGCGGTGTATGTGGCCCAGCGGTTCCCGCGCACACCACCCGGAGGCCCAGCATGCTTGATCCCGCCATGCAAACGGCAATCGCAGGGCGCATCCACCGCCAAACCTCCGCACTGCTCGCCGAGCAAAACGAGGACGGCCACTTTTGTTTCGAGCTTGAGGCCGACGCCACCATCCCCTCCGAGTACGTCCTCCTGCGCCACTTCCTGGGAAAACCCGACCTCGCCACCGAAGGCCCCATCGCGACCTACCTCCTGCGCCGGCAAAGTGCGGACGGCAGCTGGCCGCTCTTCCACGGCGGCGCGGGCAACATCTCCGCCTCCGTCAAAGCCTACTGGGCGCTGAAACTCATCGGCGAGGACATCGACAGCGAACCGATGGCCCGCGCGCGCCGCTGGATCCTCGATCAAGGCGGCGCCGCCACCGCCAACGTCTTCACCCGCATAACCCTGGCGCTGTTCGGCGAAATCCCATGGCGCGGCGTGCCCACCATGCCGGTCGAAGTGATGCTTCTGCCCCGGTGGTTTCCCTTCCACATGTCCAAGGTGGCCTACTGGTCCCGCACCGTGATGGCGCCCCTCCTGGTGCTGGCCGCCCTCAAGCCGCGGGCCGTGAACCCCACCGGCCGAACCATCCGCGAACTCTTCGTCACCGCCCCCGAGGACCAGAAGGTCTACAACATCAACCCCACAGGCTCGCTCATCGGCGAAGTGTTCCTCCGTCTCGACAAAGTGCTGAGGTTCGCGGAGCCAGCATTTCCCAAGCGCACAAGAAAGCGCGCCATCGACCGCGCCATGGCCTTCGTGCGCGAACGGTTGAACGGCGAGGATGGGCTCGGCGGCATTTACCCCGCCATGGCGAACGCCTGCATGGCCTACGCCGCACTCGGCTATTCGCCCGACCACCCGGACCGCGTCACCGCCGAAAGCTCCGTCGCAAAGCTGATCACGGTCCGCGGCGACGAGACGTACGTGCAGCCGTGCTTGTCCCCCGTCTGGGACACCACCTTAGCCGCCCATGCCCTCCTCGAAGCGGACGCCGACCCGTCTGAGGTTGAAAAGGCCCTCGACTGGCTGGTGGAGCGGGAAATCACCGACGTGCGGGGCGACTGGACCGTTCGCCGCCCCAACGCCCCCATCGGCGGCTGGGCGTTCCAATACAACAACCCGCACTATCCCGACGTTGACGACACCGCCGTTATCATCGCCGCCATGCACCGCGCCGGCGCCCCCCGATACAAGCCCAGCATCGAGCGTGCCGCGCAGTGGCTCATCGCCATGCAAAGCTCCTCCGGCGGCTGGGGCGCGTTCGAGCCCGAGAACGAGCACTTTTACCTCAACAGCATCCCCTTCGCCGACCACGGCGCGCTCCTCGATCCGCCCACCACAGACGTCACGGCCCGCTGCGTCAGCGCGCTCGCGCAGTTGCAGGACGAGCGCTTCGCCGACGCGTTGGAGCGCGGTGTCAACTTCATCCTGCGCGAGCAAGAGCCCGACGGATCATGGTTCGGCCGCTGGGGCGCGAACTACATCTACGGCACGTGGTCAGCGCTCTGCGCACTCAACGCCGTCGGCTTTGATCCCAACCGCCCCGAGGTCCAACGGGCCGTCGAATGGCTCCGCTCCCAACAGCGCGAGGACGGTGGCTGGGGCGAAGGGCTAGAAACCTACGAGCCTGAGCGCCGCGGCTTCGCCGACGCGTCCACCCCCTCGCAAACCTCATGGGCGCTGATGGGTCTTATGGCGGCCGGCGCCGTGGATGACCCAGCGGCGGAGCGCGCCATTACCTACCTCCAAACCACCCCCGTAGAGGGCGCCCGCTGGTCAGAAGAACATTATACCGGAACCGGCTTCCCCCGGGTCTTCTACCTGAAATACCACGGCTACTCCGCCTACTTCCCGCTTTGGGCGATGGCCCGCTACGAACGCCTGATGCGCAGCAATGAGCGCACCGTGTCGTGGGGCCTGTAGAAAATCCCGCTCAACCCACACGGGTTGGCATCGTCTGCGGCCTGGCAAGCGAAGCCACCGTCATCCGCCGCGCCTTCGAGGCCGCAACCGGAGCCCCGAAGTACGAGCTAGCCATCAGCGGTGCCGACGCCGCCCGCGCTGAAGCGGCGGCTACACGGGTCGCCGACGCAGGCGTTGACGCCCTCGGCAGTGCCGGGCTGTGCGGTGGTCTCGCCCCGCAACTTCGCATCGGCGACTTGGTGTGCTGCGCCAACGTGATCGACGCCACCACCGGCACTCGCTACCCAGCCAACCCCTGGCGCGCCCTGGCAACCACCGCGAATAACGCCCCGAAGTGGCACGATGGCACAATCATCGGTTCTGATGAGGCGATCCTCGCCGTCGCCGACAAGGCCAGCGCCTTCACCCGCACCGGCGCGCTCGCGGTCGATATGGAAACCCACGCAGTCGCCCGGGTTGCCGCCCGGGCGCAGGTGCCGCTCTTCGTGCTGCGCGTAGTCGTCGATGACGCGACAATGGCCTTGCCGCCATTCCTCGGCCGCATCACCAGCCCATCAGGTCACCCACGCCTTCTGGCGCTCGCCGCCGAACTCATTCGCCGCCCAGGCTACCTTCCCGACTTCGTCACCCTAGCCAAAGCGTCAGGACGCGCCCACCGAGCGCTGGAAGAGGGCGCCCGCCAACTAGCAGCCGCCCTGCACAGCGACGACTAAAGGTTGTCGATCAGAACGCGCCGCTTTTTAGCGGAGCGCGCTTGCTCCCCTTCGGCCTGCGCGATCGCATCGAGCTGCTCACTCACCAGCCTGTCGTGATGCTCCTCAGCGGGGCGCTGCTTCGACAGATCGATCTCGCGCGCCATCGCACCAGTGGTCCGAGGACCGTTCCGCGTCACAGAGAACATCTTGAGCGGATTTCGGAACGCATCGTTAGCGGCGGTCGGCTCATAGCCGCAGTGCGCCATGCAGTCCGCGCACTTTTCATACCGTCCGGTCCCGTAGCTGTCCCAGTCCGTCGTCTCCATCAGTTCCTTGAACGAGGAGGCATACCCCTCACCGAGGAGGTAGCAGGGCCGCTGCCAGCCAAACACATTGCGCGCGGGCATCCCCCAGGGCGAGCACATGTATTCCTGATTGCCGGCCAAGAAATCCAAATAAAGCGGCGAGTTGATCAGCGACCAACGCTGGCCCGTGTTCCGAGAGAAGAGATCGCGGAAGTACCCCTTCGTGCCCCGCCGCCGCATGAAATTTTCTTGGTCCGGCGCGCGCTCATAGGCAAAGCCCGGCGACAGCGCCACGCCGACATTCATCGCGGTGCACTGATCCAAGAACGCCGCTAAATCCTCAACCGGGTGGTTCTGGAACACCGTGCAGTTGGCGCTGACGTTAAAGCCCTTCGCCTGCGCGGCCTTGATCGCCGACATCGCCTTGTCGAACACGCCATCGCGGCACACCGACCGGTCGTGGTGATCCTTCAGGCCATCAAGGTGGATCGTAAACGTCAGGTAGCGCGACGGCGTAAAGCGATCCAAATGCTTCTCAAGCAGAACCGCGTTGGTGCACAGCGACACGAACTTACGCCGCGCCACGATGCCAGCAACGATCTGGTGGATTTCCCTGTGGATCAGCGGCTCACCGCCCGGAATGGCGACCATTGGCGCGCCGCACTCATCGACCGCCTCCAGGCATTCTTCTAGCGACATCCGCTGGCGCAATATGTCAGTCGGATAGTCGATCTTCCCGCACCCGGCACACGCCAAATTGCACTGGAATAGTGGCTCCAACATCAGAACGAGCGGATAGCGCTTTCGGCCCATCAGACGCTGGCGGAGAATGTACGCACCCAGCACGGCCTGCTGAAAAATCGGGACGCTCATGGATGCTCCGCGTTCATTGAAATGCCACAGAAAACTAGGTGCACGCCGGCCGGACGCCAACCGGCACACGCACCAAACAGCTGAACTTCATGTGTCCTAAGTCGGCTACACACGGTGCGCTCGTTTGAGCGCCGCGACGCTCAACGCCGGCACCGGAGCCTCGTGGATTGACACCAAGAACTTCCATCGACTCTCGATACAAAAATCGCGATCATGCACGGTAGTTATTCAAATAAAATTCGGCGTTGCGTCAACAAATTTAGCGCGCGCAATGGTCGGTAAGAATAAAATGACACCTCACACTGTCAACTAACGCAACAACACTCCAAGCCAACGCCACAGTGAGCGTCACGCCCGCCGCTTCAAAAGGTCCAGCAAGGTCGGCGTGGCGAGAATAGTCGTCACCAGTACAATCGCGATCGATAAGCCCAAAAGCTCACCCATGCTCGCCGTGCCGCGGTGGCTCGACAGCGCAAGACTGACAAAAGCCACCGCCGTCGTGACCCCACTGAAAAACACTGCCCGCGGCGTCGACGTCGCGTATACCGAGCCACTGTCCAGCTCGCGCTTGCGCACCGCAAGGTGGATGCTGCTGTCCACCCCCAACCCGATGATCAGCGGCAGAACGATCACGTTCGCGTAGTTGAACTGAAGGTCCAAAAGCACCATCGCGCCGATCACCAAAAAGCCGGCAAACACCAGCGGAAGGAGCACGGCCAACGTCTCCCGCACGCTTCGCAGCACCACAAGGCACGTGATGCACACCACAATGGCCGCAATCAGCGTCGCCTGGATCATCGCGCCGGACACCACCTCGCCCGCCCGGCTGATTTCCAGCGGCGCTCCTGCCACCTGCGGGTTCACCAACACCATCTCGTCCACAAACGCTGTCCGGTTCTCCGGCGCACGCAGGTCGTTCACCGGGCTCACTTCAGCGCGAAAAACCCCGTCGTCGGTCAGAAACTGAGCCCGCAACGGCTCCGGCAGATCACCTGCATCCACCGGCCCCATCTCGCCCTGCGCCCGTAGTTGGTCGAGGAGCTGCGGCAGGAAGGAAAGCAGCGCCTCATCAAGGGTAGCATCGTCCAACGTGCCACCGGTGGCGTTAAAAGCGGCGTACAGCGACAGCGAGCCGTCACCGGTCGGAAACGTACTGAGTTTTGACACGAGATCCCCCCGCGCGTCCTCTCTCGCCGGCGGCAGCATGCTCGGCCCCAAGACACGCTCCAAAATCCCAGGATAAGCCTCCGCGGCAATCGCGAGCTTCTCGTCCTGGTCCTCCGGCACGAGCCGATCGAGCGTCATCACGGTGTGCGCCAGGCCCGCCCCGTCCGCCTCATCCGCAAACGCCGCCACATCATCGGCGCTGCCCACAAGACTGATCCGGTACGGCGCAACGTCAGGGTCGACCATCAACCCCGCCAGCGCGACCATCGACGGGCTTTCCACATCCCTCAGATTGGTCGGGTCGGTATCAAACCGCACCTGCGGCGCCAGAAACAGCGACCCCACCGCCGCCAGCGCCAGCAGCGCGGTCAACGCGTTGCGCACGCCAGCCCAGCCCTTCGCCGGCGCGGCGGTCGCCACCGCATCGCTAGCCGGCACGCGCGCCGCAGTCGCAGCGCTCGTCTTGCCGCGCGTGACAAGCGCCGGCACCAGCGTCAGGGAGATCACGAACGCGATGATCACGCCCACAGCGCCGAGCACGCCCACCTGCCCCATGCCGATAAAGTCGGTCCCGACGAACGACAAGAAGGCCGCAGCGGTGGTGAAAGCACTCAGCCCAAGGGCCAATGCTATCCCGCGCCCGGTCTCGACAAACGCCTCCGCCGGCGCCGCACCTGCCTTCTCTAGCTCCGCCGCCCGCGTTGTGACGTGGATGGCAAAATCGAGCCCGAGCCCCACCAGCGGCACCACAAACGCGATGGATACAAGGTTGAGCGGTCCCAGCGCGATGGACGCGAAACCCAGTGCAAGGCACAGCGCCACAACAATCGCCACCAGCGTCGCCACAGTCCGGCGCACAGAGTGGTAACAGACGATCAGCAGGAAAATGACCGCGATCATCGATGCGCCGAGCGACAGGCCGATGCCGTCCGCGACAGCTTCCAGTTCCTCAAACATGAGGACCGGCTCGCCCGTCACGCGCGCGTTCACCAACTCGGCAGTCGTTTCGCCGACCACAGACGGCACCGCATCGAGCGCAGCGTTGATGCTCGCAAGCGCCGTCTCAGCCGGCAGCAGCAGGCTATAGTCAAGCTCGGGCAAGCTCTGCCCCCGCCGCGTCGT
>CAKZYH010000343.1 GCA_937884725.1 uncultured Paracoccaceae bacterium | reverse complement strand
TGTTCCTGCTGTCGGACACGGCAAGTTACATCACCGGCATCGACCTGGTGGTGGACGGCGGACTGTTGCTGCGCGCTTGATGGCAGTTGGGTCGCCCCCTGCCCTTCAACGCGGCGCTGATGCCGTCGCCGCCCAGCTGCGCAGTCTGCGACGCGGCACGGGAATGACACTGAAGGATGTAGGGGCGGCGACTGGATTATCGGTCTCGCAGATCTCCAAGCTTGAGACCGGGCAGGCGCGGCTGACGGTGGATTTGGCACTGCGGTTCGCGGGCGCGTTAGGGGTCCCGGCCAACGCGTTCTTCCTGGGCGATGGTGTGGGGCAGCCTGATGAAGCGCCGGTTCTGACGCGCGCGGGCAGCGGCGTACGCCACAGCCACAAGGGCCTCGACTTCGAGGTTTTGGGCAGCGGCAAAAGGGTCAAGCGGGCGCTGACCTGGCGGGTCACTGTCCATGGGACCAGCCTTGAGGGCTGCGGCGGCTATCGGACCCACGCGGGGGAGGAGTTCCTGCAGGTACTGTCGGGCGTTGTGACGCTGTACTTCGAGCGCTGGCCCACGGCGACGCTGAACGCTGGCGACAGTATTGTGTTCGATGGGGAAACGCCGCACGGTTACGCGGCCTTGGAGGGTCCCGCGGTGGCGCTCATGTCCAACTCGGTGGCGCCGTGATGGGCAAAAAATTTTCCAAAATCGAAAAACCGCTTGCGTCATGGCACGGCGCGCGCATGGATTGGGCGATGATGACCTACACGATCCGACGCGCCGGAGCTTTGCAGGGATGAGCGATGTGCCCGCCCCTCAGAGCGGTCCCGTCGCCACTTATGTGCGGGTGATGGATCGCCTTTCGGGCGTGGTCGGCATCCTCGCCATGTATTTGATCTTCGCGATGATCGGCGTGTTGCTGCTCGATGCCGTGACCAGCAACGTCCTCGATATCCCGCTGCACTGGTGCATCGAAGCCGCGCAGTTCACCTTGGCCGCCTATTACTTTCTGGGCGGCGCGATGACTTTGCGGGACAATGATCACGCGCGGATGGATCTTCTTTATGATCGGCTGAGCGAGCGGGGTAAGGCGCGGCTCGACCTCATCACGTCAGTGTGTCTGCTGACATTTCTGGGCGTTCTGCTGTTCGGCTCAATCTCGAGCACGATCTACTCTTACGAGACCAACGAGCGGCGGTTCTCCATGTGGAACCCGACGATGGCGCCCATCAAAACGCTGATGGTCTGCTGCATCGTCCTGATGATCCTGCAAACCTTTGCCCAGATCGCGAAGAATGTGGGTGTGATGCGCGGGCGGCCGTTCACGTGAGTAACGCGTCCATCGCGCTATTGATGTTTGGCGGCATGCTGGCGCTGCTACTGACAGGCCAGCGCGTGTTCGCGGCCATCGGCTTTGTGGGCTCGGCGGCAGTCCTGGCGCTTTACGGGACCGGCGGCGTCGAAATCCCGTTCAGCGCGGCGTTTAAGCTCTTCAACTGGTTCCCGATGCTGACGCTGCCCCTGTTCATCTACATGGGGTACATCCTGTCCGAGAGCGGGATCGCCGAAGACCTTTACCGGATGCTGCACGTCTGGTTTGGGCGGCTGACGGGCGGTCTTGCCATCGGAACCATCGTGCTGATGGTGATCATCTCGGCGATGAACGGGCTGTCGGTCGCCGGGATGGCGATTGGTGCCACCATCGCACTGCCGGAGCTGTTGCGCCGCGGCTACGACAAAATCCTGATCACCGGGGTGATCCAGGGCGGCTCTTCCTTGGGAATATTGGTACCGCCCTCGGTCGTGATGGTGCTCTACGGGATGATAGCCAGGCAGCCGGTCAGCCAGCTGTGGCTCGCGGGTGTGGTCCCCGGGCTGATGATGGCGACGATGTTCATCATTTACGTGGCGGTGCGGGCGCGCATGAACCCCTCGCTCGCGCCGACGGTGTCGGACGAAGAGCTGGCGATGCCGCTCGGCGAAAAGCTGAAGCTTTTGCGGTTTGGCATCATCCCGTTCCTCATCTTCTTCACCATGACCGGCCTCTTTGTGCTTGGCTACACGAGCCTCGTGGAAAGCGCCGCGGTGGGGGCGACGGCGGCGACCATCGCGGCGGCGCTCAAGGGGCGGCTGACGCTGTCGATCGTGCACACCACGGCGCGCAAAACGCTGGGCGTCTCGTGCATGTTCCTCTGGCTCATCCTGGCGGCGCTGGCGTTTGGTGCGGTGTTTGATGGGCTCGGCGCAGTGCGGGCCATTGAGGACCTCTTCATCACCCGGTGGGAGCTGACGCCCTGGCAGGTGATCATCATGATGCAGCTCAGCTTCGTCGTGATGGGCATGTTCTTGGATGACACAGCAATGCTCGTCATCGTCGCGCCGCTATACATACCGCTGGTGCGGCTTCTCGACCTTGGGTTCGAGCAACAGCTGATCTGGTTCGGTGTTCTCTACACGATGACTTGCCAGATCGCGTACATTACACCGCCGTTCGGATATAACTTGTTCTTAATGCGCGCGTTGGCGCCGAAAGAGATTGGCCTTGTCGATATTTATAAATCGATCTGGCCGTTCGTTGCTATGATGGCGACGACCATCGCTCTGGTGATGATGTTCCCGCAGATCGCGCTGTGGCTGCCGCAAGCGGTGCGGGGATGAGGTTGACGATGCGCCATCGCGGCGCGCGAAAAATGGCGCTGGGAGTGGCGCCGATGATAATGAGGAGAGAGCAATGACTGACGCCAAAACACCGTCGGAGCGCATATTGGCAAGCCGCCGCGATTTCATGCGGCGCACTGCGCTGGGTGGCGCGGCCGTGGCGGGCGGCACGCTCGCAGCGCCGGCCATCGTCAAGGCGCAGGCCCCCATCAAGTGGCGCCTGCAGACCTACTCGGGCGCACCTCTTGGCGCGCACGTGATCAAGCCGCAGATCGACGCGTTTAACGAAGCCGCCAACGGCGAGATGGAAATCGAGCTCTATTACGCGGACCAGCTGGTGCCGACGTCGGAGCTTTTCCGAGCCATGCAAAACGGCACCATCGACGCCGTGCAGTCCGACGATGCGACCATGGCTTCGCCTGTCGATATCGCCGTATTCGGCGGCTACTTCCCGTTCGCCACGCGCTACAGCCTCGATGTGGCGTCGATGTTTACCTACTACGGCCTCAAAGAGATCTGGGCCGAGGCCTACGGCGAAGTGGACAACGTGGAGTGGCTGTCCTCCGGCGCGTGGGACCCGCTGCACATCTTCTCCAAAGACCCCATCCGCAGCCTCGCCGACATGCGCGGCAAGCGCGTCTTCGGTGTGCCCACAGCGGGTCGCTTCCTGTCGCGCTACGGCCTGATCCCCGTCACCGTGCCGTGGGACGATGTGGAAGTGGCGCTGCAAACCGGCGAGCTTGATGGCGTCGCATGGTGCGGCTTCACCGAAGCCTACGAAGTGGGCTGGGCCGACGTGTGCAACTACGCGCTTACCAACTCGGTGACCGGCGCCTGGTTCGGCAGCTACTTCGCCAACTCAGAGAGCTGGGCCAAAGTCCCGCCGCACCTGAAGCAACTCTACTTGTCGACCATCGACCAGTCGCACTACTACCGCGCCGTCTGGTATTGGGGCGGCGAAGCGAAGCTGCGCGTCGAGGGCGAGAAGATGGAACTCACCTCCATTCCGCCCGAGGAGTGGGCACAGGTGGTGGCCGACGCAGCCGAGTTCTGGGACGAGATCGCGGCCTCGTCGGAGCGTGCCGGCCGTGTGGTGGAAATCTTCAAGGAGTACGCCGCGGTTCAGGAAGCCGCCGGCTACCCCTACCGCTAACGATCATCGGGCCGTCGCGATGCGCGGCGGCCCGTTTCTTCTGTGAGGACCCATGCCCGCCAATCTGAGCTTTGATGAGCTGACCGCAGGCGTTGCGGACGGCACTTTCGATACCGTGCTGACTTGCATCGTCGACATGCAGGGCCGGCTGATGGGCAAGCGGTTTCACGCGGCGCACTTCATCAACGGGGCGCACGAAGAAACCCATGGGTGCGACTATCTCCTGGCGACCGACATGGAGATGTACACCGTCCCAGGCTACGCCGCGACGAGCTGGGAAAAGGGGTACGGCGACTACGTTCACCGGCCTGACCTTTCCACGCTGCGCAAGGTGCCATGGCTGCCCGGTACGGCGATGGTCATGTGCGATGTGCTCGACCATCACGGCCACGATGAGGTGCCGCACTCACCGCGGGCGGTGCTGAAGAAGCAGGTCGCACGGGCGGCGGCCATCGGCTTTACGCCGATGATGGCGACGGAGCTGGAGTTTTTCATTTTCGAGCATGGCTTCGATGCCTTGCGCGACCGCGGTTACTCCAATTTGCAGCCGCTTGGCCGGTTTAATGCCGACTATGCGCTTCAACTCACCTCCAAAGAAGAAGAGCTGATGCGGGCGATCCGCAACGGGCTTTATGGCGCCGGGGTGCCGGTGGAGAACTCCAAAGGCGAAGCGGAGGCCGGGCAGGAAGAGATCAACATCCGCTACTCCGACGCGCTCGATACGGCCGACATGCACGCCATCGTCAAAATGGCCTGCAAAGACATCGCGAACGCGCAAGGGCGCGCAGTGACGTTCATGGCCCGCTATGCCGACGGCCGGGCCGGCTCGTCCTCCCACATCCACCAGTCGCTGACCCGCGACGGCGTGCCCGCGTTTTACGATGCGAGCGGCGAGCACGGGATGTCGGCGACGATGAAGTCCTACCTCGCCGGGCTTCTCGCCCACGCTGAGGCGACCACGGTGTTTTTGGCGCCTTACGTCAATAGCTATAAGCGCTTCACGGATCGGCTGTTTGCGCCCACCAACGCGGTTTGGTCCATGGACAACCGCACGGCCGGCTTTCGCGTGTGCGGGGCTGACACCAAGGGCGTGCGGGCCGAATGCCGGATCGGCGGCGCGGACCTCAACCCGCACTTGGCGCTGGCGGCGCAGGTCGCGGCGGGGCTGGATGGCGTCGAGCGCGGCCTTGAGCTGGAGCCGGAGACGAGCGGCGATCTTTATGCCGCTGAGGGCGTGCGTGAGGTGCCGCGGACGCTGCGTGCGGCAGTCGAGGCGCTGGACGGATCAGCTATGCTGCGCGCGGCCATGGGTGACGATGTCATCGACCACTATGTGCGCGCTGCGCGGTGGGAGGTGGAAGCCAACGATCGCGCCGTCACCGATTGGGACGTAATGCGCGGGTTTGAGCGGGCGTAAGGCAGTGACTTTCCGAATTATCTCGCCGATCGACGGCTCGATTTATGCCGAGCGTCCGGCTGTTCCGTTGCACGAAGCGCAGGCCGCAGCAACGCGGGCGCGGACCGCGCAAGGCGCTTGGGCCGCACGCCCGCTTGAGGACCGCGTTGCGATCATCAGCGATGCCGTCGAGCGGCTGCGGGCCATGAACGACACGCTCGTCACCGAGCTGGCGTGGCAGATGGGCCGGCCGACCCGCTATGGCGGTGAGATCGCTGGGATTTCAGAGCGCGCGGGCTGGATGGCTGAGAACGCCGCCGCGGCGCTCGCTCCCATCGACATTGAAGACAGCCTCACCTTCGTCCGCCGGATTGAGCGCGCGCCGCGTGGTGTGGTGCTGATCATCGCGCCCTGGAACTATCCTTACTTGGTCGCGATCAATGGCGTCTTCCCCGCGCTCATCGCGGGCAACGCGGTGGTGCTGAAGCATTCCGAGCAGACCATGCTGGTGGGCGAGAGGCTCGCCGAAGCGCTGCACGGCGCTGGCGTGCCGGAGGATGTGTTCCAAAGCCTGATGATGAAGCATCCCGTCGCCGAGGCGCTGATGGCTGAGCGCGCGTTCGATGCCATCAGCTTCACCGGCTCCGTCGCAGGGGGACAGGCGGTGGAGCGGGCGGCGGCCGGTTCGTTTGCAGCACTGGACCTCGAGCTCGGCGGCAAGGACCCCGGCTACGTCATGGACGACGCCGATCTTGATGCCGCGGTGGATGGCTTGATGGATGGCGCCACGTTCAACGCCGGTCAGTGCTGCTGCGGGATCGAGCGCGTTTACGTTCACCACAGCCTTTACGATGAGTTCGTGGAGCGGGCCGTCGCCTGGGCGGACGGCCTGAAGCTCGGCAACCCGCTGGATCCCGAAACCACGCTCGGCCCCATGGCGGCAAAACGGTTCGCCGACACCGTGCGCCGGCATGTGGATGGCGCAGTCGCGGCGGGCGCACGGGCGCTCATTGATCCGGCCAAACACCCTACCGACGACGGCGGTGCCTACGTCGCGCCGCAAATCCTGGTGGACGTGACGCACGACATGGACGTCATGCGCGAAGAGACCTTCGGCCCCGTGGTTGGCATTGTGGCGGTGGCGAACGATGACGAAGCGCTTGCCATGATGAATGACAGCCCGTTTGGGTTGACCGCCTCACTGTGGACGCGCGATGCGGACCGCGCGCTGGCGCTGGGGCGGCGCATTGAAACGGGCACCGTGTTTCAAAACCGCGCGGATTATCTCGATCCCGCGCTCTGCTGGACGGGCTGCAAGCTGTCGGGCCGCGGCGAGACGCTGTCGACGCTGGGCTTCCAGTGCGTCACGCGCGCCCGCTCCTATCACCTCAGAAAAGCTCAAGGATGACGGCGACGATGCTGCCCACCGCCACGTGGTCTTACCCCAACACAGTGCGCTTCGGCGCGGGCCGCATTTCTGAGCTTGGGGCAGCCTGCGAGGCGGCCGGGGTGACGCGGCCGCTGCTCGTCACCGACCACGGCCTCGCGAACGCCGCCATCACCGCCACCGCGCTTGATGCGATGGAAGAGGCGGGGCTGGGCCGCGCTGTATTTGGCCAGGTGGATGCCAACCCAGGGGCTGAAAACCTTGCCGACGGTGTGGCCGCGTTCCGCGAGGGTGGGCACGATGGCGTGGTGGCGTTCGGCGGCGGATCGGCGCTCGATCTTGGCAAGCTCGTCGCATTTATGGCCGGCCAAACCCGGCCCGTGTGGGACTTTGAAGACATTGGCGATTGGTGGACGCGGGCCAATCACGATGCCATCGCGCCCGTGGTGGCGGTGCCGACGACGGCGGGCACCGGCTCTGAGGTCGGCCGCGCAGGGGTCCTGACGCAGCACGAAAAGTTCGAGAAGAAGATCATCTTCCACCCCAAGATGCTGCCCGCGCAGGTTATTTGCGATCCGGAGCTCACAGTGGGGCTCCCGCCGCGGCTGACGGCGGGCACTGGGATGGACGCGCTGGCACACTGCGTGGAGGCCTACTGCGCACCGTCCTATCACCCGATGAGCCGCGGCATTGCGCTTGAGGGTATGCGGCTGGTGTTTGAGATGCTGCCCCGGGCCGTCTCTGATGGCGCTGATTTGGAAGCCCGGGCGCACATGATGTCGGCAGCGCTCATGGGGGCTGTGGCGTTTCAAAAAGGGCTTGGCGCGGTCCATGCGCTCTCCCACCCGCTTGGCGCGCGCTACGACGCCCACCATGGGACGTTGAACGCTGTGCTTCTCCCCCATGCGCTCCGCGCCAACCGGGCCGGCATCGACGGGGGGATCGCCCAGGCTGCGGCCTATGTGGGCATTGATGGCGGCTTTGATGGGTTCGTAGAGCGGGTCGTATCGCTGAACGCTGAGATCGGACTTCCTGACACGCTGACCGCGATGGGCGTCCAGGTGAACGAACCGGACGCAATTGTGGCGTCCTCGCTCATCGATCCGTCGGCGGGCGGCAATCCAATCCCGTTCGACGCCGCGCTTTCGGCCGCGATTTTGGACGCGGCGATCTAACGATCACTCGATCCGGTTGACACAATCGCAACCGCTCCGCTGATATCGCGATCAGCCTGAGGTGGCGGACGAGTGGATGGCAAAGGCCCATGTAACAATGAGGCAGGTGGCGGAGGCCGCCGGGGTCTCGCCGATGACGGTATCCAGGGCATTGCGCAGCGACAGCCCGGTATCGGACGAGACCCGCCGGCGCATCATGCGCGTTGTCCAAGAGCTCAACTACGTGCCGGACCAGATGGCGGGGAGCTTGTCGTCCAAACGGTCCGGCTTTGTGGCGGTGCTGGTGCCCTCGCTCAACAACTTGCACTTTGCCGACACCGTCCAGTCGCTGACCGATGAGCTTGAGAAGCAGAAGCTCCAAATCCTGCTCGGCCACACGGGATATAGCCGAGAGCGGGAGGAGAAGCTGATCGACACCATGCTGCGCCGGCGCCCCGAGGCGATGGTGTTGTCCTATGACGGACATACTGAGCGCAGCATCGAGCTGTTGCGGGCCGCGAGCATTCCGGTGATCGAGCTGTGGGAAAAGCCACCCAATCCCATCGACCACACCATCGGTATGTCCAACGAGAAGGCCGCGTTCGACATGACGAGCGCGCTGATTGCCAAAGGCTATCGCCGGCTCACCTTCGTGTGTGAGAGCAGCGACGACTGGACCCGCGGTGCGAGCCGCCGGCGCGGGTTTCTGGATGCGATGAAGGCGGCAAGCCTGCCCGATGATCGCGTGATCCGTGCAGGATCGCCGCCCCTCTCTGTCGAAGACGGCGCTGCGGCGCTCGCCACGTTGGAAGCGCAGTTTCCCGACACGGATTGCGTGTTTTGCGTGTCCGACTTGCCGGCCTTCGGGTTGTTGTCGGCCCTGCGCGGGCGCGGCGTGACGGTGCCTGATCAGATGGCGGTCGCAGGCTTTGGCGATTTTGAGGTGTCACGCTTTGCCTCCCCGTCGATCACGACGGTGGCGGTGGACCCCAAGCGCATCGGCATCGCGGCTGGCGAGTTGATCGGTCGAATTCTGGGTGATTCTGAGACCGAGGTGGACCGCGTAGAGATCAACGTTCCGGCCGAGCTTTGCTTCCGCGAAAGCACCGGTGCGTAACTTTTCATCAAAATGCTATTTTGCAGCGCAACATTGGTTGAGTTTACCGCAACCTAGTCGTAGTGTTACCGATACCGTCGGCGGCGAGGTGCTATGCCTGAGATCCATCTCAGCCAATTGGTGAAGCGCTACGGCAAGACTGAGGTCTTGCACGGCATTGAGCTGTCCATGGCCGAGAATGAGTTCACCGTGCTCGTCGGACCGTCAGGCTGCGGCAAATCCACGACGCTGCGGATGATCGCCGGCTTGGAGAGCGTGTCGGACGGCGAGATCTATTTTGACGGCAAACCGGTGAGCCACCTGGAGCCGAAAGATCGCGACCTTGCGATGGTGTTTCAGGACTACGCGCTCTATCCGCACATGAACGTGGCGCGGAACATGTCGTTTGCGCTGCGGCTGGAAAAACGCCCCAAAGACGAGATTGACCGCAAGGTTCGCGAGGTGGCGGCGACGCTTGGGCTCTCCGATTATCTGGAGCGCAAGCCGGGTGAGCTGTCGGGTGGCCAACGCCAGCGTGTTGCCATGGGCCGCGCGTTGACCCGCGATGCGAGCACCTTTTTGTTCGATGAGCCACTCTCCAACCTCGACGCGAAGTTGCGCGGGCAGATGCGTGCAGAGTTAGCGCTGATGAGCCAGCGCGTTCAGAAGAACATGATCTACGTGACGCACGATCAGATCGAGGCGATGACACTCGCAGATCGGATCGTGGTCATGCACGGCGGCTACATCCAACAAGAAGGCACGCCGGAGGAGCTTTTTAAGCGCCCGATCAACCGCTTTGTCGCTGGGTTTCTCGGCACGCCGCCCATGAATTTCTTAGGCGCCAACATTGAGCAGCGCGGCGACGAGGCGTTCGTGGCGGGCGATGGATTTGCGCTGCGGCTTGAAGGGGCGCAGGCGGACGCTGCGAAAAAGCATAGCGCGCGGGAAGTGACGGTGGGTGTTCGCCCGTCCGACATCGACTACGCGCCCGATGCGCCCAGCGACCGGGCACTGACGTTGCAGCCGCTCGTCAGCGAATACATCGGCGCCCAATCGGTTCTGCTGTGCGAAAACAAGGCGGGGAACGTCACCGTCGAAGTGAAGTCCGAAACACCCGTTGCGCTTGGCGAGCCGCTCACGTTCGCGGTCAACCCTGAGCGGATTCACCTCTTTGACCGGCAAAGCGAAGCCGCGCTTTAAAGTTGAAACAACCCATGAATTGGGAGGGGAGCAAATAATGCTAAAAACACTCGTGATGGCGACCGCTTCGGTGGCGCTAATGGCAGGCGCTGCGCTGGCCGATCCGTATGAAGAGTTCCGGGACACGACACTGATCGTGAACTTCCCGGCTCACCCACACTACGATGCTGTGATGCGTATCCTGCCGGAGTTCACCAAGGAAACCGGCATCGAGGTGGAAGTCGACCAGCTGCCGTACCTTAAAATGCGGGAGCGTCAGACGCTGGAACTCGCGCAGGACGAAGGCGAGTACGATCTGATCGCCTACGTGGTGTTTTCCAAGGCAGACTATGTGTTTGCTGATCAGCTGGAGAACCTTGCGAAATACTTCATGAACCCAAAGTTGGCTGATCCCAACTACGATGCTGACGATCTGATCGACGGCTACGTTTACAACATCGGCTTTGCGGGTGGCTCGAAGGGCTATCTGGAAGGCAAGACTGGCTCGCTGTTCGGTATTCCCTACGGCTCCGAGACCTCGATCCTTGGCTATCGCAAGGACATCTTTGAAAAGCACGGCCTGGAAGTGCCGGAGACTTATGCAGAGATGCTTGAGCTGGCGTGTAAGATCCCCGAGTTGGAGCCCGGCATGGGCGGTGTAGCAAGCCGCGCTGCGTCCGGTCACCACGCGAGCCACGCGTTTTTGCTTCACCTCAACCCGCTGGGCGGCGCGATCTTTGACGATCAGTGGAACCCGGTGATGAACAACGAGGCCGGTGTTGAGGCGGCTAATGCGCTGAAAACCCTCGTCGATTGTGGCCCGGAAGGGGCAACCACGTTCGGCTTTGGCGAGGCTCTGGGTGCGTTCCTGAACGGCGATACCGCCATGTTCCTCGACACCACCGTCGTGGCCGGTCAGATCGACGACCCGAGCAAATCGAGCGTTGTGGGCAAAGTTGGCTGGGCGCTGCACCCCATGGGTGTCGAGCGTGCAAGCCAAACTGGTGGCTTTGGCATCGGTATCCCCGCCAACGCCGAAAACAAGGAAGCGGCGTTCCTACTGATGCAGTGGCTGACCTCCAAGAAGGGCGACAAGCTGGTCGCGATGGCCGGCGGCAACCCGTCCCGCTTCTCGACCCACGCCGACCCTGAGGTGAACGAGAAGTTCCCGCACATGGCGACGTTTGGTGAAGCGCTGCAGCACGCCGATCCAGACTGGCGGCCGATCATCCCGGTCTGGGGCAAGATCAACGCAGACCTCGGCACCACGCTGTCCAAGGTGTTGACCGAAGATCTTGACGTTCAAGAGGCGCTGGATGGTGTCGCTGAGCGCACCAAAGCGGTCATGGACGAAGCCGGCTACTACACCTGGCAATAACGCCACAGTGACGCTCCCGCCTCGCATGTCGCGGGGCGGGGTTTACTGGCAATAACACAATGAACAGCGCCAACCGCCTCACGCCTTACCTTTTCATGGCCCCCGCCATTGTGATCATGGGCATCGCCCTGATCTATCCACTGGGCTACATGATGTATGGCAGCCTTCTGGACTGGAACCCGTCCCAGTCCATCGAAGAAGCCGAGTTTGTTGGGCTGAAGAACTACATCACCCTGTGGGGTGATCCGAACTTTCACGAAAGTCTTGCCGTCACGCTGATCTTCGCTTTCGTGGGCGTCAGCATCGAATTGGTGCTGGGCGTTGGCTTAGCGCTCCTGCTAGACCGCAACTTGCGCGGCATGACGCTGCTGCGCACCATGTTCATCTTGCCGATGATGATCGCGCCAGTCGTGGTGGGTCTGATGTGGCGCTACATGTTCCACCCCACGGTCGGAACGTTCAACCGAACACTGGAAGCCTTGGGCTTACCCACTGTCGATTGGCTGGGCCAGAACGCACTTCTGAGCGTCATTATTGCCGATGTTTGGCAGTGGACACCTTTCATCTTCATCTTGTCTTTGGCGGCGCTCCAATCGCTGCCACGCTCCGCGCTTGAGGCGGCGCGGATCGACGGCGCCACCGCCTGGCAGCAAATCATCCACATCAAGCTACCGCTCATGATGCCCGTCCTGATCGTCACGGGACTGCTGCGCCTCATCGATGCGTTCAAGGTGCTGGAGGTCATCCTCGTTCTGACAGAGGGCGGACCTGGCCTTTCGACCGAGATTTTGGCGCTGCGCATCTCACGCACGGCAACAGAATTCCGCGAGCTCGGAGTGGCGGCCGCCATGTCGAATTACTTGCTGATACTCTTGATGTTGCTGACGGCCGCCATGTTCACGCTCTCGAGAATACAAGAAATACGCGCTAATCGTGTGCGGGCCGCCGCGGAGGAGGATAGCTGATGGCCACCGCCCCCGTACAGCGAACCAACCCCGCATTCTACGCGCTGCTGATCGCGTTGGTGTTCATGTCTGTCGGCCCTGTGGCGTTGATGTTCATCAACTCTTTCAAGCTCGACGTCGACATTATCTCCGGCACCAGTGGGCTGATCTTCATGCCCACCATCCAAAATTACGAAACGGCGCTGTGCGACATCCTGCCGTATGAGCTGGATCACTTGGACTTTTGTTCGCTGAAGTTCGGCGAGGCGTTCATCAACTCGCTCATCATCGCGCTCATTTCCACCGCTCTAACGCTTATCATCGGCTGTATGGCCGCCTACGCGCTCGTGCGGTTCAAGTTTATGGGTCGCGATACCGCATCGTTCACAACGCTGATGGTGCGGATGGTGCCCCCAGCGGTGCTTTTGGTGCCAGTGTTTGGGCTCTGGAACAACGAATTTTGCATCGGCCGCAGCACGATGTTTGGCGAATTCTGGCGTGATACATTTGGTGGGCGCGGTGACTTGTGTCTGGCCGGGACCTACGGCGGCATCATCTTGGTGTATGTCGCGATGAATCTGCCGTTTGTCATCTGGATTTTGCAAAGCTTCATCGTGCAGGTGCCGCGAAGCCTTGAAGAGGCTGCACGGGTAGACGGCGCCGGGCCGTTCCGCGTGTTCTTCCTCGTGGTGCTGCCGTTGATCAAACCAGGGCTCGCGGCGGCGGCGATATTCACCTTCCGCATTGCTTGGAACGAATACTTGTTGGCGTCCGCGCTGTCAGATCGGGACACCCGCACAGTTCCGATCCTCATCGTCAACAACATGAGCGAATTCAACGTCGAGTGGGGCGTGATCATGGCGACAGGGATGCTGCTCGCCATCCCACCGATCCTATTCACGTTGTTTGCAAGCCGACAGATCATCACCGGCATGACGGCCGGCGCCGTCAAAGGTTAGCGCCGGCGCCGGCGGCGGGCGGCTCGCGGTGACGGCAACATTGGGACAGAAAGGGAGGCTGCGAAGCACAGGACTTCGCTGTTACACAGTTATGGCAGATCTCGCACTGGATCAGGACTATACGTTTTACGTCGGCACTTACTCAGACATGGACGTGCTTGCACACCAGCCATATGCCCCGACCGAAGGCCAAGGTATCCACATCGTGACGCTGAAAGCTGATGGCACCGTGGTGGAGAATGATGCCAAGCCGATACTGAATCCAGCGGTGCTTATCCCCCACCCCAACGGCTCATTGCTCTATGCCATCGTCGAAACTATCAAGAGCACCGGTATGGTGGTGCAATACGGCATCGATGAAGACCGCAAGCTTCAAGAACGCGATACTTTTTTTGCATCTGGAAAATCCACGTGTTACTTAGCACTCTCGCCTGAACACGATATCGCTATTGTGATCAATTATTGGGATGCGCTGATTGATGTTGTAGAGGTCGAGCCGGATGGCACGCTTGGCCACACAGTACAAAGCTTTAAGCAGTTGCACCGCAAGCCTGGGCGTTGGCGCCAGGTCGAATACCGCGAAGATCACTGGGAGAACCGGCAAGTCGGTCCGCATGCCCACTGCGCGCACTTCTGGCACAACTGGGTGTTTATACCAGATCTCGGCGAGAACGCCGTATTCCAGTACTCTTACGACAGAAACGCGAAGCGCTTGTCGCTCGATCAAGTCATCCATTTTGAGCCGGGCTCAGGGCCGCGCCACATGGCGATGCATCCGAAGCTCAATATCTGTTACGTCTCAAACGAGCTGTTCAACACCGTTTGCGTCGCCAAGCTCGATTCCTCGGACCCCGAGGAATCGAAAGAGCGGATGATCCCGATCCAATACGTATCGACCATCGAGAACCGCGATCAGGTCTCATACGTGTCGGAGATCAAATTATCGCCAGACGCCCGTTTCCTATACGTGTCGAACCGCGGCGACGACTCGCTGGCAATCTTTGCCGTGCAAGACGACGGACAGCTGAAGCGGATCGATATCGTTCCGACCGGGGGGAAGTTCCCCCGGCACTTCGCCATCACACCGTGCGGCAAAGCGTTGATCGCAGCCAACCAAGATTCGTCCACGTTGGTCATCTTTAGCCGGGATGTGGAAACCGGACTAATTTCAGCAACAGGCCGGTCGGTGACCATGCCGGCGCCGAACTATATTCGCTTTGTCTGATCGGCCAGCGCCCGCCTGAAAGGCTGGGCGCATCCACCCATTTGGCTCGTCGAGAAGGCGAGGGCCGCGCGCGCATCACGTCGTATTGGCGGCGGCACGCAAAGGTATTAAGTCCGGCGAGTAGGGAGTTCCGGACCGACCGCCTTGGCTGACCTCAACCACCCATTCGAAGCCCTCGCGGATCTGCCGGGCGCATCTTTTGCAGCGGTTCGGCTGATGATTCTGGCGCAAGCCAAGTCGAGCGGGCTCACCGTCCTCGAAGACGCACAACAAGCCCTCACGATAGAAACGCCGCAAGGGGTCGTCGGATTGCGGCCCGGCAAAACGTGTGACGTCGCTGTGATGGTCGGCGCGCGCGATGACCGGGCGTTGTTCGCCCTAAAGGGCGCAGTGGTAGCGCAAATCAGCCAGGTGATGCCTGATATTGCAAACACTTTGCGGTGGTCGGACGATCCCGCCCAGAGGACACTGCCGCCGAACTTCCAGTTCATGCGTGCCACGCGGGTCGAAGCTGTTGGATCAGTGTTTCTGCGCGTGACGCTTGCTGGCGACGATGTGTCCGCTCACCAGGATAGATCGATCCACTTCCGGCTTGTTCTTCCGCCGAAGGGTCAGGAGCCAACCTGGCCAAGCGTTGCCCCAAATGGATCAATCGCCTGGCCGGATGGGGAGCAGGCTCTACACCGGCCCGTCTACACGGCACGTGCCGTCGACCACGACAATCATACGATCGAGGTCGATATCTTCGTCCATGAGGGTGGGCGCGTGACAGAGTGGGCGCGCGAGCTGGAAGTTGGCGACCTGGAACGGAGCGTAATCGGTGTTGTCGGCCCAAGCGGCGGCGGTTTGCTCGATGCCGACCACGTGCTGATGGCGAGCGATGAGACAGGCTTTCCAGCAGTCGCCCGGCTTCTCGAGGGGCTCCCCGCCAGCGCGACAGGCACGCTGCTGCTGGAGGCTGAGCACGGCGCAGCGTGCCACTATCCATTGCCCGCCCACCAGGGCCTTTCGGTGCAATGGCTCTCACGGGCGCGCGGCGAGCATCTGGGTGAAGCGACGCTCTCGGCGCTGGGTGCTCAAGCCGACGCGTCAGTCTGGTTCGCCGGGGAACGCTCGGACGCAAAACGAGTACGCGACCGCGCGAAAGAGCTTGGGGTGCCCCAGGACCGGCTTCGCGTCTCCGGCTTTTGGCGCGCGCCCGACGAAATCGTCGCGGCTGCAGAATAGGGCGTGTTGGTTAGAACGCCACGAGCGTTTTGCCGTAGTGACCACCAGCTTTGAAGTGATCGAGCGACGCCTTGAAGTCGTCGAACGCAAATGTTTTCCCGAGGACTGGCTGAATACCGTGCTGCACGATCGCAGCCAACATTGCTTCAAACCCTTCGCGGTGACCCACCGTGACGCCTTGGATACGAACCTGGCGGGTCACGATCAGCCCAAGCGATGCCGTCGTTTGAACGCCGCTCAGCACCCCAATCGTCGCAATGGTCCCGCCGGGGCGTATGGCTTTCAGCGACAGAGGCAGCGTGTCGGCGCCGCCGAGCTCCACGATGAGGTCGTAGCCACCGCGATCGCTCGTGATCGTGCGGCTGGCCCGAGCCCAATCGGGTGTCTCGCGGTAGTTGATGGTCGCGTCGGCGCCAAGCTCGCGCACCCGCTCCAGCTTTTCGCCGCTTGAGGAAATGACCGTCACGTGGGCGCCGTGGGCCTTCGCAAAGGCCAGCGCAAACAGCGCAACACCGCCAGTGCCTTGGACGAGGACGCGCTCGCCGGGGCGGACATTGCCAAGGGTGCAGACAGCGCTCCAGGCGGTCAGCCCGGCGCAGGGAAGCGTGGCAGCTTCGGCATCTGACAGCGTGCCCGGAAGGCGCACGACGCCCTCGTCCGACAAACACACGCGCTCTGCCATCACACCGTCGAGCGGGCCGCCGAGGCTGGAGGAAAAGGCGGCCGGGCTCGGCGCGCCCGCGATCCACTTCTGGAAGAACATGGGACAAACGCGGTCGCCGACTGCGACGCGGCTCACTTGGTCGCCGGCGGCTACCACCACGCCAGCCCCATCGGAAATGGGGATCAGCGGTAACTCGCCAGTCCCGCGGCCATAGCCGCGCAACGGGACGATGAGATCGCGGGCGTTGAGAGACGCCATCTTCATCTCAATGACGACGTCGTAGGGGCCTGGGTTGGGCTCGGGCCGCTCGCTCGCGACGATGCTGTCAAAACTCCAATCGTCTTTGATTTCGAAGACGCGCATGGCCTCGGCTCCGGTCTATCTTGCGCGGGGCAGAGTGATAGCACTCGTTGTCTTGATAAGGCTGAATTGGTGAACGGAATTGGTGTCGCGATCCGACGCGACACAGCGTAGACCCGGCCGACTACGATGCACCGAGGCTAAGCTCGCACAGACGCGAACCCGTATGCGGACGACGCCTGTGGTTACGACGCGCGTTGAAGTGCCAAAGCTGCGGCCCGTTGTTCGGCGGCCGCAAGCTCATCACCTGCAATCTCGTGCTCGCTGTAGGCCTTGATGCCGTCGAGGTGCAATTGCCGGTCCGCGTGAAACAGGGCCGCTGCGATCCCTCGGCCGAGCCGGATGGCTCCATCGCCGACACCCGGAATATCGCCAGACAACAGGCCAAGACTTGCCATGGCGCCGATGTTGAAGGCGTGGATGCGGCGCACCCAATCGCTGTTCGGCGCGCGTGGGGTGAGCGCAAAATCGCCTGTCAGGTAGGGGTGCCGCTCGAAGCTGCCAACGGTTTCAGCCGGCAGGTCGGTGTCGCCCCACAGCCTGACGTTTCCTGCGAGTGCGGCAAGCTCGGGGCGGGCGCTGAGGTCGACGCGAAAACCGGTTCCCAGGATCACCTTGTCCGCGATTAGGTGCGTCGCACCAAGGTCGAGGCCGACTGCAACGCCACGCGTTTCGACAGCCTGAACAGTGGTCCCGGTGTGCAGGAAGAAGTTTTGGTAGTGAGCGATGCGTGCGACCGATTCATGCGGAGGCGCGATCCCGGTCTCAAACCCAGCGTTGAGGAAGGCGAGCCGTTCCTCGTCCGCGAGGTCTGGAAAGCCTTGGGTGAAACCGGGGTTCACCATTGATTTAAAGCGGTTGAACACCGGTAGCGACTGACGCCGCATTAGCATGTGCACTTCGCCGGCGCCGCTTTCCAATGCCTCGGCGGCGTTGTCGAACGCCGAGGCGCTATTGCCGACAACGACAACGATTTTGCCGCTTAATGCAGCGAAATCCACGTCCTCAGTGCTGTGTTGAAAGCGCGGGTCGCCGGCCGGCACCCAAGAAGGCACGTTGGGGCCGCCCAAGCCATCGCGGCCGGTGGCCAGCACCAAGTGGCGGGTGCGGACGATCGATGGTTCGCCGCCCCGCTCCACAGTCAGGCGGAGATCTGCACCATCTTGCTCCACAGCCGCCAGTCGCGCCCCATTTTCCACTGGCAAGGCCAGCGCGTCGCGGAAGAAGCCCAGATAGCTCTGCCACATCTCGTTCGGGATTTTGCCAAAACCCTTCCACGCATCATCGCCGAACCGCGCTTCGTAGTAGGCACGGAAGGTGATGGAGGGGAAATCCTGCGCGGGACCGACGAGGTGGTTTGGTGAACGCAGAGTTTTCATCCGCGCGTACGTGACCCAAGGGCCTTCCATATCGCGCGGCGCGCTATCGATCACCACGTGGCGAGTGAGCCCGACCCGTTGCAGCGCAAAGCTCGCTGCTAGGCCCATTTGGCCGCCACCGACCACAACAACATCGTAATCGGTGGAGCCATCGTCCGGCGTCCAGGATTCGGGCGGCACGTTGATGCGCTTAAGGTCGCGGCGGATTTCGCCGGCTAGGTGGTCCAACCCGTCGCCCATGCGACCCTCCATGCTGTCGCTGTAGGACGAACTTGCCCTGGGCCCGCCTATTCTGCAACGGCAGCGCGCGGTGCGTTGCGAACCCTCGCCTCGTTCATCTCAGTGTTGAGCGTTTGGATCGTGCGGCTGCCCGTCTTGGTGAACAGGAACGGCAGAAAGCCGTGCACCATACAGGCGAAGCCGGCCAGGATCATGCGCGATCCGAACGAGGTAGCGACCCCCATGTGCTCAAAATAGGTCTCGTTGACCGACTGAGGGTGATCGGTGAAGAGGCGGTTCAGGTTACTCATCGGGCTCTCGCAATGTTTGTTTACGCGCCGCAAACGCTTTGCGCACGCTGACAGAATAGCCGAAGTCCCGTGACGATTTTTGCCTTTTGTGCTACTGATAGTGGGTTTCAGGGGCATGCCATTTCATGAAAACCAATGTT
>CAKZYH010000342.1 GCA_937884725.1 uncultured Paracoccaceae bacterium | reverse complement strand
AGAGCTAATCGAACACCCCATTATTGGGATTGCTCTGAAGCTGAACAACATGCGGCATGAGGGGCTGACCGAGACGCAAATACAAGCTCTTGACCGGCAATGGTTCGACGAAGCCGAATCGGCGGGAGACAAGCTGCTGGTAGCGGCTGTGATGTCGAACGCCTTATCAAACCATTCCATGCGTGTGTTGGGCACATCGCTGGGCCTGTTCTCTGAATTTGTTGTGGCTGACCGGCACGGACTCACGGCCGGCACGAGCCACATGATGCAGGACTACTATCAAGCCGACGAGGAGTGGTTCACCGCAGCGTTCGAAATGCGCCCCGGAGAGGTTTGGTCGTCTGGCTCCACGTTCGATGAAGCGACAGGAACCTGGCGCAAACAACTATCGTTCCCAATCCACATTGGCGGCGCTTCGACAGCACAGGGTGTTGTGCGGATTGAAGTTAACATGACCGAACTTGCGCGACGGAGTGTCCTCTAATGAAATCGGCTAGCATCCAACGACGCATCTTCGTTGCGTGTATGGCACTGACCCTTGTCGCGCTATTTTCGATTGTTTCGTCTATCTACATTGCCGTGAAAATCAACTCAGTCTCCGCTGAAGCTAGCCTTGTTGAAAACAAGCAAGATCAGATCATCCAGATTGCAGATGACATCTATGATGTTCATAACCTTCTTCAAATGTTTATGTTCAGTGGCGACGCAGAGGTTTTAACGCAGTTTCATCAGGAATTCGCATTGCTCGACGAGAATTTCGCGCGGCTGCGCGAGGCGTCTGCCAATACGGCGTTTGCGCAAACCGCGGAGACCATCATTGCATCGCTGGAGGAGTGGCAGGCAGAGATTGCTAAACCCCAGCTGGAGTATTTTGGTCAGACCAGCGGTCTCGACATTGCGATGCTGCTTGAGGGAAGTCCGCAGAGCGCGGAAATCTGGAGGGGCGTTGAAAGCGAGTTGGAAGGAATTGGTGCTGCGGTTGAGGAACAACTTGATGGGTTGAGTGCCGATCTGGCGAGTAACCAGTTCATTATGGAAAATATTGGTTACGTCACCGGGGCGGCGTTCATAGTCGCGAGTCTTGGCTTATACTTTTACTTCAGCCGTGCAATCGGGCGGCCGCTCATGCAGCTTGCCGGCGTGACGGAGCGGTTGCAGCGGGCTGACTGGGAGGTCGAGGTGCCGGGCGTGGGCCGCGCCGATGAGATCGGAGCAGTGGCCAAAGGCCTTGCCAACACGCGCGATGCCGGCCGGGAGAAGGAAATCCGAGACAAAAAGCGTGCCGCAGAAGCAGCACAGCAGGCGAAGGAAGCCGAACAGCTGCGGCAGGCGGTGGCGGACTTCGAGGGCGAGATCGCCAGCCTTCTGGGTGAGTTCGATGGCGCGGGCTCAGACCTGTCATTGTCGGCGGAAAGCCTGCTTGCCATGGTGTCGGACAGTCAGGACTACACGCGCTCGGTGACGGACGCGGCGCAGGCCACCGGCTCTAGCGTGCAAAACGTGGCGTCGGCGGTGGAGGAGATGTCCATCTCCATCCGCGAGATCAGCCAGCAGACACAGAACGTGTCGCAGCTCACCCAAGACACGAGCGATTCTGCGCAATCGGCCATCGGCAAGGTCGAGGGCTTGAAGGGGATGAGCGAGCAGATCCACGACGTGATCGGGCTCATCAACGGCATCGCGGGGCAGATCAACCTCCTCGCCCTCAATGCGACCATTGAATCGGCGCGGGCCGGCGAGGCGGGCAAAGGCTTCGCCGTCGTCGCCCAGCAGGTGAAGCAGCTTGCCGACCAAACGGCGAAGGCCACCGAAGAGATCACCCGTGTGATCGGTCAAGTGTCGGATGGGGTCAGCGATGTGGTGCAGGCGATCAACGGGATCGGTGAGGCCATCAACGATGTGTCGCTGAACACCGCGGCTGTGGCGGCCGCGGTGGAGGAGCAATCCTCGGCGCTGGAGGAGATCTCCAACAACGTGTCCAACGTCTCCGAGCAGACCAGCCAGGTGGCCGACAGCGTGGATGGTGTGAACGCCAAGGTGAGCGAAACCAGCCAGACGGCGGGCAGCATCACCGGGCTGTCGCAGACGGTGCAAGAGGGCAGCACCCGACTTGGCAAAGCGGTGGAGGGCTTCGTCCGCTCTGTGACGCAGCAGCCGAAGGGCGCGGACGCCTAATTTGCAGGCATTCGTTTGAAAAAATCTTGAACTTTCTGAGCGCGCCCCATTGTTGGATGGAGCGCGCTCAGCGCATTGCCGAGCCCCTATCACGAGGGCCGTGAAAGCGTTGCGGCCACGGTGCCCCTATGCTAACCGCCCGGCAACGCTCGAGCTGCGAGCGTCATTGGGCAGAGAGAGCGACGTTGGCCGCAACAGACACATCCGGAGTTCCTTACCGATACGCATCCGCTCTGTTTGAGTTGGCGCAGGAAGCTGGCGCGCTTGAGAGCGTCGAGGCGGACGTGTCGGCGATGCGGGCGATGATCGATGAGAGCGCGGATTTGCGCCGGCTGATCAAAAGCCCGGTGTTTTCAGCCGACGATCAGCTGCGCGCCATCAGCGCTGTGCTCGACAAAGCGGAATTGACCGGTCTGGTGGGCAACTTCGTCAAGCTTGCCGCGCGCAACCGTCGCCTGTTTGCCGTCCCCGACATGCTGACCGCGTTCAACGCCATCCTCGCCGATCATCGCGGGGAGATCGTTGCCAGCGTGACGAGCGCCGAGCCGTTGTCGGACGAGCGCGTTGAAGAGCTGCGCGCCGCATTGGCGGAGAAGGCCGGCGGCACCATAAAACTTGAGACCAAGGTGGACCCAGGCCTGATTGGCGGCCTCATCGTTCAGCTTGGCAGCCAAATGATCGACACCAGTATCCGCACCCGCCTGGAAGGGGTGCGCCGCGCCATGAAGGAAGCCGCATAAATGGACGTTCGCGCCGCCGAAATTTCGGCCATCCTGAAAGAGCAGATCAAGAATTTCGGCCAAGAGGTCGAGGTTTCTGAAGTCGGTCAGGTGCTGTCCATCGGTGACGGTATCGCCCGTGTCTATGGCCTCGATAAGGTGCAGGCCGGTGAGCTGGTGGAGTTCCCCGGCGGGATCCGCGGCATGGCGCTCAACCTTGAGGTCGACAATGTCGGCGTCGTGGTGTTTGGCGACGACCGGGACATTAAAGAGGGCGACACCGTCAAGCGGACTGGGGCCATTGTGGACGCGCCGGTGGGCCCAGAACTGTTGGGCCGCGTGGTGGACGCGCTGGGCAACCCCATCGATGGCAAGGGCCCCATCAACGCCTCTGAACGCCGCCGTGTGGACGTGAAGGCGCCGGGCATCATCCCGCGCAAATCCGTGCACGAGCCGATGTCGACGGGCCTGAAGGCGATTGACGCCCTGATCCCCATCGGCCGCGGCCAGCGCGAGCTGATCATTGGTGACCGTCAGACCGGCAAGACCGCCATCATCCTCGATACGTTCCTCAACCAAAAGCCGCTGCACGAGGCCGGCAACGAGGACGACAAGCTCTACTGCATCTACGT
>CAKZYH010000341.1 GCA_937884725.1 uncultured Paracoccaceae bacterium | reverse complement strand
GCCCAATGGCGAACAGGTTAGCGGACGAGACGAGCCCGTACCTTCAACAACATGCCGACAATCCCGTCGACTGGTGGCCGTGGTCCGACGATGCACTCGCCGAAGCCAAGCGGACGGGAAAGCCGATTTTGCTGTCGGTCGGGTATGCCGCCTGCCACTGGTGCCACGTGATGGCGCACGAGAGTTTTGAGGATCCGGCCACAGCACAGGTCATGAACGACCTTTACGTGAACATCAAAGTGGACCGGGAAGAGCGGCCGGACATCGATCAGATTTATATGGCCGCACTTCACGCGACCGGCGAGCAAGGCGGGTGGCCGCTGACGATGTTTTTGACGCCAGACGCGGAGCCCTTTTTTGGGGGCACGTATTTTCCGCCCACCGGGCGGTATGGGCGGCCCGCGTTTACAGATGTGCTGCGCGCGGTGGCGAATGCGCACCAGACCAAGCCGGGGATGGTGAGCGACAACGTTGCTGCGCTGCGCGAGCATGTTGCGCCGCGTGAGGCGCCGGGGGAGCTGCCGTCGAACACGGTTGATCTTGCAGCCGGGCACCTTTTGAGGCTCGCCGATCCCGTTCATGGCGGCACCAACAGTGCGCCAAAATTTCCGAACGCGGGCTTTTTCGATGTGCTTTGGCGGGGCTTTGCGCGCAGTGGCGATACGGCCTATCGCGATGCTGTTGTGCGGGCCGCGAACCGCATGTCGATGGGGGGCATCTACGATCACCTGGGCGGTGGTTACGCGCGGTATAGCGTCGATGAGCGTTGGCTCGTGCCGCACTTTGAGAAGATGCTCTACGACAACGCGCAGCTGTTATCGCTGCTGGCGGACGTGTGGTGCGTCACCAAGGACCCGCTTTACAAGGCCCGCGCTCAGGAGACGGTGGCTTGGCTCAACCGCGAGATGGCGATTGATGGCCTGTTTGCCTCTGCCCTCGATGCCGACTCGGAGGGCGAAGAGGGCAAGTTTTACGTCTGGAGCCTTGCCGAGGTGGAGAGCGTTTTGGGGGGTGATGCGGCCGCTTTTGCCTCCGCCTATGACGTGACGAGCGGGGGGAACTGGGAGGACACCAACGTCCTTAACCGGCTGCACGTAACCGGGCTTGGCGATGACGAGGCTGAGCTTGCGGCAATGCGCGCGCGGTTGTGGGAGGTGCGTGAGACGCGGCAGCGGCCGGCGCGCGATGACAAGCTGCTTGCGGATTGGAACGCGCTTGCGATTGCTGCGCTTGCAAAAGCCGGCGTTGCCTTTGGCGAACCCAGCTGGCTTGCCCAAGCCGAGAGCGCTTATGCCGCAGCGAAGGAGACCTTTCATCGGGGCGAGCGGCTGGTTCATGCCGTGCGCGGCAGCTCGGATGGGGGGCAGGCGTTTGCGTTGGACTATGCCGCGATGGCCCATGCTGCGCTGGCGCTTGTTGGGGCTGGCTCTACCGTTCCGACGCTCCTTGACGATGCTCGCGGTTATGTCGCCATCGCCATGAAGCACTATCGGGTGGAGGGTGGCGGTTACTTTTGGACGGCTGACGATGGCCAGGCGCTGATCGCTCGCCCGTCATCACCACTGGACGAAGCGGTGCCGAACGCCAACGGGGTGATGGTCAAGGTATTGGCGGTTTTGTGGGCGATTACGGGCGACGACAGCTTTGAAGATGAGGCCCGGGCGGTGTTGCGTGCCCATGCGCGGACTTTGGCTGGGAACGTGTTTGGGACAGCGTCTCTTGTCGGCGGCCTCGACCTTCTGGAGAAAGTTGCCACCGTCGCCACGCGAGACAACTCTTTGGCCGAGGCCGCTCGGACAGCAGGCCATCCTGCTGCAGTGGTTCTTCCGGTGGGGGCCTCCGGCACACCGGAAGAAGCCGTACCACTAGCAGGTAATGCGGCGATTGTCTGTAGCAACCGCACATGTTCGTTGCCGATCCATGACGCTGGGGCGCTTGTTGCAGAGATTTGGCGTCGATGACAATTAGAGTAGACAGTTTAACTCGTAAATTTTACGCGACAAACCAGAGTGTATGACTACCTCATTCCGCCCACAGTTACCCCAGTGAATCGTACCTTTTGACGTTACTTTCTGTCCTCAGTTGCCTCTTGGGAATAACTTTATTTCAACGACTAACCTGGCCTCTATCACCCAGCATCGTGGGGTGGTGCGCGTTGGAGGCACTGTCAGTCTTCGCTTGTGCCTCCCGCGCGATGCTGCTTTTGGATCAACGGTGCGTGAAGTATGCGGGCGGGCGCTCCCTGCTAGATATGGCAATGGTGGCGTTGAGCCTGCGGGCTTACTTCGCGAACCTGATGAGAAAAGGGCTGGACGGATGTCGATTGCGAAGGCTGCGCTGGTCCTGGTGATATTCGTCGACATCATGGGCCAGGGCCTCGCGTTTCCGATCTTTAGCGTCCTGCTTTTGTCGGATCAGGCCACAATGCTGGCAGCTGGCACACCGGCCGCGACCCGCCAGCTCTTGTATGGCGTCTTGATCGGGCTGTTCTTTCTGTCCTGGTTTTTGGGCGCGATTTACGTGTCGCGGATTTCGGACAGCATTGGGCGCAAGCGTGGGATCATGCTGTGCCTGGCGGGGTCGCTCGCTGGCTATGTGCTCGCGGTCGTTGCTGTGGCGACGGAGAACTTTTGGCTGCTTGTGCTGAGCCGAGTTGTGACCGGATTTACGGCCGGCAGCCAGCCCATCGCGCAGGCGGCGCTCATTGACCTTTCCACCGATGAAGCGGACCGGACACGCAACATGGGTCTGGTGATGCTGGGCGCGGGCATTGGGCTTGTGGGCGGCCCGGTTCTCGGCGGCGTCTTCTCGCTCGGCGTGTTTGGCTCGCTGGCGCTCATCATGCCCTTTGTGGCCGGCGGGGTTCTTATCACGCTGACGATGGTGGTGATCCTTGCCTCGTTCGAGGAAACATCCACCACGCGGGTGCCACTGAACGTTCATCCGACGGCGGTTTTTACGCTGATTTGGGAGATTACGAAGCGTCCTGTGGTGGCGCGAATTTCACTCGCCTACGTGCCTTATATGCTGAGCTTCATCGCGTTTTACGTGTTTTTCGACAATGCGTTGGAGCAGTGGTTCGGCTTCGGAACTACCGGGCAGAGCGCGGGGATGCTCGTGATGGGGATCGCCATTGCGATCACGAGCACGTTCTTGCTGCCCAAGATCATGGGGCTCGCGGTGCCGCGCACACTGATGGTTGGGTTTATCGTGCTGGAGCTCGCCGCAATCTTGGCCTTTGTGGGGTTTGAGGTCCAGGCGGTCGCCTTTGTGTGCATTGCCGTGATGGGCTTCGTACACGCTTACATGTACCCGGCCTTTTTGGGCCTCTTCTCCAGCTCCGTTGGCGATGAGGATCAGGGTTGGGTGATGGGGGTCGCGATTGCGCTCTTCACGCTCGCATCCGCCATTGCCTCGCTAGTGGGCGGGCTGATCGGCGCGGCAAACTTTGATGCCATGTTCCTGTTTGGGGCATGCGGTTCGTTGCTGGCGCTCGTTGCCATTGGCCTTGTTTGGCGCGCTGGCCGCATCCATGAGCTTGCGACGACGCGCTGAGTGGTGAGAGCGCCGCTTGGGCGCTCTGTGCCAGGCGTCAGGTGTTCATGGAGTCGAAGAACTCGCCGTTGTTTTTGGTTTGGCGCAGCTTATCGAGAAGGAACTCGATGGCGTCCACCGACCCCATCGGGTTGAGAATCCGGCGTAGGACAAAGACCTTCTTGAGGTCTTCGCGCGCCACCAAAAGCTCCTCTTTGCGCGTGCCGGAGCGCTGTATGTCGATGGCGGGCCAGACGCGGCGGTCGGAGACTTTGCGGTCCAGAATGATCTCGGAGTTACCGGTGCCCTTGAACTCTTCGAAGATCACCTCGTCCATGCGCGAGCCGGTGTCGATGAGCGCGGTTGCGATGATGGAAAGCGAGCCGCCCTGCTCGATGTTGCGGGCTGCACCGAAGAAGCGTTTTGGCCGCTGGAGCGCATTGGCGTCGACACCGCCGGTGAGCACCTTGCCGGACGACGGCACGGTGGTGTTGTAGGCGCGGCCGAGGCGGGTGATGGAGTCTAGAAGGATGATCACATCGCGGCCGTGCTCCACTAAGCGCTTGGCTTTCTCGATCACCATTTCGGCGACCGCGACGTGCCGCTGTGCGGGTTCGTCGAAGGTGGAGGAGACCACCTCGCCGCGCACGGAGCGCTGCATGTCGGTCACCTCTTCGGGCCGCTCATCGATGAGGAGCACGATGAGGTAGCAGTCCGGGTGGTTGTGAGTGATGGACTTGGCGATGTTTTGCAGAAGGACCGTTTTACCGGTGCGCGGCGGCGCGACGATCAGCGCGCGCTGGCCTTTGCCGAGCGGCACGACGAGGTCGATCACGCGGCCCGAAAAATCCTTCGTGGGCGGGCCGTCGATTTCCAGGTTGAAGCGCTCTTCGGGATAGAGCGGGGTCAGGTTGTCGAAGTTGATCTTGTGTCGGGCGGCGTCGGGATCCTCAAAGTTGATGGTGTTGACTTTGAGGAGCGCGAAGTAGCGCTCGCCCTCTTTGGGGGAGCGGATTTCGCCTTCGACGGTATCGCCTGTGCGCAGCGAAAATTTACGGATCTGGTTGGGCGACAAATAAATGTCATCCGGCCCGGGCAGATAGTTTGCGTCGGGTGAGCGCAGGAAGCCGAAGCCGTCCTGCAGCACCTCGACGACACCTTCGCCGATAATTGTATAGTCGTCCTCAGCCAGTTGCTTGAGGATGGCAAACATAAGCTCTTGTTTGCGCAGAGTAGACGCGTTCTCGACCTCGTGCTCTTCGGCAAAAGCAATAAGTTCGCCGGGATTTTTGGCCTTGAGGTCGGCCAGTTTAATGGCTTGCATGAATAGCCCTTTGGTCGCCGCGGACGCGGCTCATCCGATCGAAAGGAGGGTGATTGCGGCGGGAAGCGCGGATCGGGAAAGCGGCGTCCCGCCTCATCGTGCCGCGAACACTAAGCGCGCCCTGCGGCATCTTCAAGATGTCTAGAACGGTTTTACGATCACCGCAATGACAATGAAGATCATGAGTAGGGTAGGGACTTCGTTCATAACGCGAAAAAATTTCGCATCGTGGGTGTTCTGATCATTGGCGAATTGGCGGACCCAACGCGCCATTGCCATGTGCATGATCGTCATCGCGACGACGCACACGAACTTCACGTGAAACCACCCCATTACGTACCAGCCGGCCTGATAGACAAGCACCAGCCCGGTGATCCAAGACACGATCATGGCCGGCGTGCCGATGGCTTTGAGGAGCCGGCGTTCCATCACCTTGAAGGTTTCGGACTGTGGTGTGTGCCGTGGCGTTCCTGCGTGATAGACCATGAGCCGGGGCAAATAAAGCAGTGCAGCCATCCAAGAAATAATGGCGAGCACATGTAAGGCTTTGATCCAGAGATAAGTCACGCTGTATGGGTCTTGAGTCCTTCAATGACTTGAGTGACATGGGCAGGCGGCGTGGCGAGATTGATGCCGTGCCCCAAGTTGAAGATAAATGGTCCGTCCCGAAGGTGCTCGCAGATGTGGCGAACAGCATCATCAAGCTGCGTCCCGCCCTCTTTCAGCCGCGCCGGATCTAGGTTGCCTTGCACGCATGTCTCCCGCTGTAGCTCCTTTGCCGCGGCCATGGTGACCGTCCAATCCAGCGAGACGCCGTCGACCCCAGTGCCGCGCACAAACGGCAGATAACCGTGCCCTGCGCCGCGGGGGAAGCCCAGAATCGGCACTCCGGGCTCTTGTGCCCGCACTCCCTCGACGATCCTGTGGATGGGCTTGATCGACCAGCGTTCAAGACCGTTTTCGTCAAGCGCGGAGGCCCACGAATCGAAAATCTGCACCGCATCGGCGCCCGCGCGGATCTGCCCGATGAGATGGCGGATGCAGGCTTCGGTCAAAATGTTGATGAGCGCGTCGAACGTTTCGGGCTCGCGGGCGGCAAAGGTGCGTGCGGGCCACTGCTCGGCCCCGCCTTTGCCGGCGATCATATAGGTGGCGAGGGTCCATGGCGCGCCGCAAAAGCCCAGCACTGCCTTCTCAGCCGGGAGCGCGGCACGGAGGCCGCTGACGGCCGCGTAGACCGGGGCGAGGTGCGCATCGAAGCCTTTGAACGAGAGGCCTGACGGGTCGGTCAGCGGGGTGAGGCGCGGGCCCTCCCCTTCGACGAACCAGACGTCTTGGCCGAGCGCATGGGGCAGCACCAGGATGTCTGAGAAGATGATCGAGGCATCGAACGCGAACCGGCGCATGGGCTGGAGGGTCGCCTCCACCGCCATGTCGACGTTGTAGCAAAAGTCGAGAAAGCTTGGGGCTTGTTTTCGAAGCTCACGATACTCGGGCAGGTATCGACCCGCTTGGCGCATGAACCAAACGGGGGCAGGGCGAACCGTCTCGCCGTTCAGTGCGCGAATGAGTGAAGGCGTGTCGTTTGTCATCACATCAGAGATTCTGATTCTAGAAAGCTGTTGTTGTTGTTGGGCCGTGGCATCACGGGGAAAAGCGTTGGCCCACAGGTCGGGAGAGCGTTATGGCGCGCATCGCAAACCTGACACAAGCACTGTCAACACGCGGTGAAAAGGCCAAACGATCATGCCCTCACGCAACGGTGTGCCTTCGCGTTGGCCGGCATCGAAGGGTGTGCGTTGTCGGTGGAGGGGGCTGCGTCACAGCGCGCTTGGGCACCAGGGTGCGGCGGCCATGCCGGAGTTGTTCAGGTCGGGGTCGCTTTGGAGACCGCGGGGGATAGATTCGGGTCCGTCCACACCTTGTCGCGGCGCCCTTCTGCATGCAGGTGAATGATGCACAGCCATCCCCAACGTAGCCCCCAACAAAGCGGCCATTCGTGAACGCCCAACGCACATTCGTCCACGTCCATTTGGTGTCAGATTCCACCGGTGAAACGCTGATTACGGCCTCCCGCGCTGCGGTGGCGCGATATGAGAACCTTGAGGCGATCGAGCACGTTTATCCGCTGGTGCGCACTGACCGTCAGGTGGACCGTGTGCTGTCCGAAATCGAGGACGCGCCTGGGATTGTGATGTTTACGCTGGTGGACGCCGAGGTGCTGACGCGCTTGCAGCAAAAGTGCGCTGATATGGGTGTGCCGTGCATCGATGTGCTCGATCCGCTGATCAATGTCTTTGCTGGGTATTTGAACGTTGAGAAGGCTGCGCGGATTGGGGCGCAGCACTCTCTGGATGCGAGCTATTTTCGCCGCATTGAAGCGCTGACCTTTGCGATGCGCCACGATGATGGCGCGCTGCCTGACGATATTGACGATGCCGATGTGGTGCTGGTGGGGGTGTCGCGGACGTCCAAGACGCCGACTTCGATTTATCTCGCCAACCGCGGCGTGCGGGCGACCAATTTGCCTATTGTGGCGGGTTTGCCGGTGCCTGAGCGTGTGTATGGCGCCAAGCGAGCGCTTGTGGTGGGGCTGACCGCTTCGCCGGACCGCATTGTGGCACTGCGGGAGAACCGGCTTTTGGCGATGCGCGAGGAGCGCAAGGGTTCCTCCTACGTCAACCGGCAGGAGGTGGCGAAGGAGATCAACTTCGCGCGCAAGCTATGCGCAGAGAACGACTGGCCGCTGATTGATGTGACACGGCGCTCCATTGAGGAAACTGCTGCGGCTATCGTCGCGCTGCTGACCGACAGGCGGTACGGCAATCAGCTGACGGTGCCCCTGTGACAACCCGGGTGGGCGGTGTGGGCTGGCCGGTGGAGCATTCGCGCTCGCCGATGATGTTTGCGCACTGGTTCGATGTGACGGGCGTGGATGGCGTTTATGAGCGCATTCCTGTGCCGCCGGAGGACGGCGCGGAGTTTTTCAAAAACTTCCCGGCTGATCTTCATGGGGTGAGCGTCACGATGCCCCATAAGGGCGTTGCAGCGGCGGCCACGCACGCTGAGCCCGTGGCGGCGCGTCTGGGCTCGGTCAACACCGTTTGGCGCGAAGGCGAGACGGTGCGGGGCACATCCACCGACGGAGCCGGCTTTCTCGCGAGCCTTGATGCGGCCCAGCCGGGTTGGCGTGAGGGGAAGGGGAATGCGCTGGTGCTGGGCGCTGGCGGCGCCGCCGCTGCTGTTGCTGATGCGCTTGCTGACGCTGGCAAGGCGGTGCTGATCGCCAACCGCACGTTTGAGAAGGCCGAGGCGCTGGCCCAAACGGTGGGAGGCAGAGCTGTGGAGTGGGGCGCGCTTAGCGGCGCTATGGACGGCGCTGCGCTGTTTGTGAACACGACATCGCTTGGCATGAAAGGGGCTCCACCGCTGAAGGTCGATTTGTCGAGCCTGCCGGACACCGCCATCGTGGCTGACATTGTGTATGTTCCGCTGGTCACGCCGCTTCTTGTGGCGGCTGAGGCGCGGGGGCTCGCGGCGGTGGACGGGCTTGGGATGCTGCTTCACCAGGGGGCGCTGCAGTTTGAGCGCTGGTTTGGTGTCCGGCCCTGGGTGGACGATGCGCTGAGGGCAAAGGTGGTCGCCAGCTTGTGAAAGTGATCGGTCTCACGGGCTCCATCGGGATGGGAAAATCCACCACGGCGGGGCTTTTTGCAGCGCACGGGGATGCGGTGTGGGATGCCGACAGCGAGGTGCACCGGCTTTATGAAGGCGCGGCAGTGCTGCCTGTCAGTCAGCTTTTTCCGGGTGTGGTGGTCGATGGGGTCATTGATCGCCAGAAGCTGAGCGCGGCCGTCATTGGGAAACGTGAGGCGCTGCGGGCGTTGGAAGCCGTGGTGCATCCGATGGTGCGCGCCGCTGAGCTGGAGTTTTTGGAGGACGCGCGCGCGGTAGGGGCGAAGATTGCGGTCCTCGACATTCCGCTCCTTTTGGAAACGCCGCGGCGGCAGGCGCTGGATGCGGTGGTGGTGGTGTCGGCGCCGGCTGAGGTGCAGCGCGAGCGCGTGATGGCGCGCGCTGGCATGACGGCGGAGAAGTTTGAGGCGATCCGGGCCAAGCAAATGCCGGACGCGCTGAAGCGCGCGAAAGCAGACTATGTGATCGACACGGGCGCTGGGATTGAGTCCGCAGCGCAACAGGTGGCGGCCGTTCGTGAGGCTTTGCTCGCCACACGATAGCGTTTCACTGTATGTTCCGGTTTATGAGGATTCACGCATCCCACCGCCGCACACAAGGTCGCCGGGCCCAACAAGGAGTGCCGGCCGTGCGTGAGATTGTTTTGGACACCGAAACCACGGGCATTAACCCCGCCGAGGGTCACCGCGTCGTGGAAATCGGCTGCGTGGAGGTGCTGAACGCTATTCCCACGGGCCGCGTATTTCACCGCTACATCAACCCGGAGCGGGACATGCCGGACGGCGCGTTCCAAGTGCACGGGCTGTCGGAAGCCTTTTTGTCGGACAAGCCGGTATTTTCGGACGTCGCGCAGGATTTTGTCGAGTTTTTGGGGCCGGATCGGCTGGTGGCGCACAACGCTGGCTTCGACGTGAACTTTCTCAATCACGAGCTGACCAAGTGTGGGTTTGACGCCATCGGGCCGGAGCAGGTGGTCGACACGCTGGCCATCGCGCGGCGCAAGCACTCGGGCGCGTCCAACTCGCTCGATGCGCTGTGCTCGCGCTATGGCATTGATTTGTCGCGGCGCACGAAGCACGGGGCGTTGCTGGACGCTGAGCTTCTTGCCGAGGTGTATTTGGAGCTGTCAGGCGGGCGCCAGGCGGGGCTCGACTTTTTGGCAGCCGGCGGGGGCCAGGGCGGCGGCGGGCAGCCAATGCCGCAGCGCAAGGCGTCCCTGCCCTCACGGCTCAGCGACGCGGAAAGCGTCGCTCACCGCGAGTTTATTGCCACGTTTGAGAATTCGCTGTGGGCCGAGATTTGGAATGCGCAGGACGACAACGCATTCCAAATGGCTGCGCAATAGCGCCGCTTAGTTAGGGGCCGCGCCGCCTTGTTGTTCTTTGGCGCGCTCCATGTTGCGGCGGTAAAGGGCCACAAAGTCGATGGGGTCCACCATCAGCGGCGGGAAGCCACCGGCGCGAACGGCATCGGCTAGCACCTGTCGGGCGAACGGGAAGAGAAGGCGCGGGCCTTCGATCAGCAGGAACGGCTGCAGGTGCTCAGGTTTCATCCCGGTGGCGCGGATGACGCCGGCGTAGACGAGCTCAACCTCGAACGCGAGGTCGTCGCCTTCGCCAGCCTTGGCGTCCATGGACAGCGTGACTTCGTAGTCGTTCTCGCCAAGGTTTTTGGCGCCCACGTTCACGCCGATGTTGATGGCAGGCGTGTTGTCCTTCTTTTGGAGGGACATGGGGGCTTTCGGATTTTCGAATGACAAATCCTTGATGTATTGCGCCAACACGCGCACCGACGGCTGCGGCGCGGTCGCCCCATCGGCACCGGGTTCGATAGGGGTGGAAGCGTCACTCATTGTGTGGTCCTCG
>CAKZYH010000340.1 GCA_937884725.1 uncultured Paracoccaceae bacterium | reverse complement strand
GATCGTCCCGCGCGGCGGGGTTGGTGACGTCGTTGGCGCCGATCACGTAGGCCACGTCGGTCTGCGAGAAGTCCGAGTTGACGTCCTCAAGCTCGAAAACGTCTTCATAAGGCACCTGCGCTTCGGCGAGCAGGACGTTCATGTGGCCAGGCATACGGCCCGCAACCGGATGGATGGCGTATTTAACCTCCACGCCCTCGTCCTTCAGCTTGTCCGCCATCTCCCGCAGCGCATGCTGAGCCTGCGCGACGGCCATGCCGTAGCCGGGGACGATGATCACAGAGCCTGCGTTTTTCATCAGGTACGCAGCGTCTTCCGCGGAACCCATCTTCACGGTCTTGTCGCCCATGTCGGCGCCGGGGCCGGCCGCCTCGCCGCCAAAGCCGCCGAGGATCACCGAGATGAAGGACCGGTTCATGCCCTTACACATGATGTAGGACAAGATCGCGCCCGACGAGCCGACGAGGGCACCGGTGATGATGAGCGCGGTGTTGCCCACCGTGAAGCCAATACCGGCCGCGGCCCAGCCGGAGTATGAGTTCAGCATCGACACCACCACGGGCATGTCAGCGCCGCCGATGGGGATGATGATGAGCCCGCCCAGTGCCAGTGCTGTCAGCGTGATGGTCCAAAACAGGATACGCTGCTCGACGACGTCGCCCGACATCATGAACAGCACGATCTGCACAATGAGGCCGATGAAGATCGCAAGGTTGAGAATGTGCCGACCAGGCAGAATGATCGGCTTGCCAGACATGCGGCCGTCCAGCTTCGCGAACGCGATCACAGAGCCGGTGAAGGTAAGCGCGCCGACCGCAACGCCGATGGCCATTTCAAACAGCGACAGCGCCTTGATATTACCCGGCGTTCCGATGTCGAACGCCTCGGGCGCATACAGCGCGCCGGCGGCAACGAACACCGCCGCAAGGCCGACCAGCGAGTGGAAGGCGGCCACAAGCTGAGGCATCGCAGTCATGGGGATGCGCTTGGCGATGATGGCGCCGATGGTGCCACCAATCCCGACGCCCGCGATGATAAGCACCCAGGAGATCAGGCTCGGCTCGGCCACCGCGATGGTGGTCGCAGCGGCGATCGCCATACCGATCATGCCAAAGTAGTTGCCCTGGCGTGAGGTTTCGGGGTGCGACAGTCCTCGGAGCGCCAGGATGAACAAGACGCCTGAAACGAGGTAAAGAATGGCGGCGAGGTTCGCGCTCATGGCGTACTTCCAATTTGGCTTACCGCGGAAACGGTGGTGTTGTCGGTGGGGTGGCCAAAGCCACGATTGTTAACGCGGACGCTCGACGTCCGCGGCGTGTGTAGACCCATCATTGTTGCAGCACACGCCAGGTACCGGTGGGAAAACTCTGGCCGGAAAACTCCGGAAAGGCATCGGTGAATGATTTGACCTGCGCGCTGTTCTCAAGACGCACCAGGTACCAATCCCCATTCTGCATGAGAGCGAGGGTGTGGTTTGACGTCTCGATCTTTCTGCCCTCCGCCTCCAGCACAGTGCGGGTCGGGAGGAGGACATAGGGCGTGCCGTCGGGCAGCGAGCGGTGCTCGGCATTCTCAACGCTCATGCTGAAGTTGAGAAGTGTTCGCGTTTTGAGCAGCTCCGCCATCTCCTGCGAGATCGCAGCCCGCAGTTCGTCCGCTGACATCCCAGTGCTTTGCGCGACGGCATCGATCATAACCGGCGGCATGACGGCTAGGACCTCGTCGAAGTCGCGAGCGCGGACCGCGGCACCAAAACTCTCGATACGGTCCGCAAGCGCTGCTTCTTCGCCTTTCGACAAGTCGCGCGCGACGCTCTCGCCCGACACCAACGCAAACGCCAGAACGCAGATGGCGAGCGCCATCGTGCCGATTGCGTTGCGACTGACAGGCGAGCGCGCAGTCATCACTTTTTCTTCTTGTACATCGCCAGCATGCGCTGGGTGACAAGGAAGCCGCCAAAGATGTTCACGCTGGCGAGAACGAGGCCGATGAAGCCAAAGATCTTGGCCCAAATCGCGCCCTCCGACTCCGCGAAGGACACGCCTGTCGCGAGGAGCGCGCCGACCACGATCACCGACGAAATGGCGTTGGTGACCGACATCAGCGGCGTGTGCAGCGCAGGCGTCACCGACCACACCACGTAGTAGCCGACGAAAATGGCGAGGACGAAGATGGCGAGACGGAAGATGGTCGGATCAATACCGCCACCGCTGGCGACGGCTGCGGCGGCTCCTGCGGCGTCGGCCACCGCATCCGCTGCGGCTGGCTCTGCCGTTTGGGCAAGTGCTTGCATGGGTTTTGTCCTTAGGCTGCGGTCTCGGCCGGGGCGGGCCCGCCAAAGCGCGGGTTCACCATCGC
>CAKZYH010000339.1 GCA_937884725.1 uncultured Paracoccaceae bacterium | reverse complement strand
CGAAGAAGAGTGGCTTGCGGCCTCCGCTGAGTATGAGGCCAACGAGGCGGCTTAGATTGACTGTGTTTTCACCGTGGCGCGGACCGCGGCATCTTGTGCCCCGCAAGCCATAGCCGGTAACCAAACGGGCAAAAGGTGGTTTGCCCACAGAAATTTGCCGTTGGGGATATTTGCCGGGTCGCGCATAGCTAAAGGCTCGCGGCGGAGGATTCGAAACGTGCGCAAGACGCTGATTATCGCGGCAGGCTTCGTCGCTCTTGCGGCCGGTGCTGCGGTTCTTCCCGGTGTTGCTGCGGTCGATACGGTGGTTGCGAAGGTGACGGGGCGCGTCACGATCCCTGTGCCGCCTGCGCATCCCATGAGCCCCTATGCCCGCGCCAAGTATGATGCTGAGCGCACCGTTGCGCTGACCGCACCGGATCCGGTGACGGGGCTGCCGCCGCTCTCTGCGATGATTGGCCAGCTGCTTGTGGTCGGTTTTGCCGGTGATGAGCTGAGTGACCCGCCTGCGCAGAAACTTTTAGTCGACATTGGCGACGGCCGCGTTGGCGGGATTTTGTATTTCGCGCACAATGTGTCTTCGCTCGGAGATGTGGAGGCGATGAACCGCGCGTTCACCGCGGCGGCGCCTCAGCTTCCGCTCCTGATCGCCGTCGATCAGGAAGGCGGGAAAGTTCAACGGCTGAAGGCAGCCAACGGTTTTTTCGATACGCCGAGCGCCGCTGAGGTGGCTCAGCTGTCCGTGCAAGAACGGCAGGCGCGCTACAAAGCGCTCGCTGAGGGTTTGGCGGGCCTTGGCTTCAACCTGAACCTTGGGCCGGTGGTGGACCTCGGTCTTGAGCCGACCAACACGGTGGTCGTAACAAACGGCAGAACGTTCGGTCAGGACGCTGACGCAGTAATCGACGCTGCGACTGACTTTATTACAGCGCACAGGGCGGTGGGAATCGCCACCGCGTTGAAACACTTTCCAGGCCATGGCTCATCGCTCAACGACAGCCATAGCGAAGCGGTTGATGTGTCGGCCACGTGGTCGCCTGTCGAACTCGCGCCCTATGCGGCGCTCTCCAAAGCCGGGCTTTCCGATATGGTGATGGTCGGCCACCTCACGCTCGATCCGGCGGTGGGGCCGGTATCGCTGGCGCCGAACGCCATTGAAGCCATGCTGCGTGGCGACTTGGGCTTTGACGGCCTTACGATCAGCGACGATCTAACCATGGCAGGTGCACAGAGCGGCAGCGAGCGCCACCCTGCCCTCGACGCGATTATGGCGGGGAACGATCTCATCATCGTCAGCGGTCTGATGGATGGGTTGAGCGGCGACCTGGTGGATGCGTTGCACCGCCTGATCGCCGACGCTGCCGAGGAGGACCCGGCGGTCCGTCAGCGCATCACTGACGCGTTTTTGCGCGTTGCCGCCTTCAAGCTTGATCGGTTTGAGCCGCCGGCCCGACGCGCTGAAATCGCAGCGTTTGCCGGTGAGCGGCGTTGATCAGCGATCCCGGTGACGCATCGCAGGGTCCCGATCGGGAGCTAGAAGAGCGCCGCGCCAAGCTTGCGAAGCAGATCGCCGCCCATGAGGCCGAGGAGGAAGCGCAGCGGCAGGCGGACGCGAGAGCCACAGCTACAGCGTCAGGTTACGCCCAGGCCTTCCGGCTTTCGACCGACTTTGTCGCAGGTGTGGCCGTGGGTGCTTTCCTCGGGTTTGGCTTTGATTGGGTTTTTGGCACGACCCCGTGGTTATTGATCGTTTTCCTCCTACTTGGGTTTGCGGCAGGGGTGCTGAACGTTTTGCGCTCCGCGGGCTTGATTCAGCAGCCCCAGGTCGGCCATAGACCGCGCGGTGACGAGTGACGGCACCGCTGTGGGCGTTCGACTGAGGGCGGCGACAGTGGGGCAGACCTGAAGGCGCAAAAGGGCACCAAGTGGCGGTTAAAGAAGGCGGTGGTCTCGATCCGGTAAAACAGTTCGAGGTCAAAGAGCTCATTCCTATCCAGATCGGCGACATCAACTTCGCGTTCACGAACGTGTCGCTGTTTATGTTCGTGGCGGTCGCGCTGGTGATGCTGCTCATGCTGCTGCCGACGAGCGGCCGGGCAAATGTGCCTGGGCGTTGGCAGAACATTGCCGAAATGGCCTACGAGTTTGCGGCGAACATGCTGCGCTCGACCACCGGCCCTGACGGGATGAAGTTTTTCCCGCTGGTGTTCTCGCTCTTCATGTTCGTGCTGATGTGTAACCTCCTCGGCATGTTCCCTTACTTTTACACCGTGACCAGCCAGATCGTTGTGACGTTCTTCCTGGCGATGGTGGTGATCCTGACCGTCATCATCGCGGGCATCCGCCAGCATGGCCTCGCGTGGTTCCAGGTGTTTGTGCCGTCCGGCGTTCCGGGGCCGATCATCCCGCTGGTGTCGGCCATTGAGGTGATCTCGTTCCTGTCGCGTCCGATCTCCCTGTCGGTTCGCCTGTTTGCCAATATGCTGGCCGGCCACATCATGCTGAAGGTGTTTGCCGCCTTCGTGGTGTCGCTGAGCGCGATGGGCGCGCTTGGCGTGGTGGGTGCGATCCTGCCGCTTGGCATGACGGTTGCGATCACCGCGCTGGAATTCTTGGTGTCTGCTCTGCAGGCCTATGTTTTTGCGGTGCTCACCTGCATCTATCTCAACGACGCGGTGCACACGCACCACTAACACCCCCTCTCCTGCGCGATCTTCGCGCTCAACCCTGACGCGCGCTGATTGCGCCGATTATCGAAAGAACGAAGGAGCAAACCCATGGAAGCGGAAGCTGCGAAATTTCTGGGCGCCGGTCTTGCCTGCTTTGGCCTTGCTGGCACCGCGATGGGCCTGGGCAACATGTTCGCCAGCTACCTGTCGGGTGCGCTGCGCAACCCCTCGGCCGCTGACGGTCAGTTCGGCCGCCTGATCTTCGGCTTCGCTGTGACCGAAGCGCTGGGCATCTTCTCGCTGCTCATCGCGCTGCTGCTTCTGTTCGCAGTCTGAGGCGTGTCGTCATGGCGACCGCGTTAGCCCAAGAGGCGACCCCTTCGCTCGCCGTGCCGATCCCGCAGACCCAGGAAGAGGTGCAGGTCCCGATTGGTGAGGGGGAAAGTCTATTTCCCCCCTTTGACGCAGAGGCTTGGCCCAGCCATCTTCTGTGGATCGTCATATCGTTCGGGCTTCTCTACATTTTCGTGAAGCGCGTCGTCGTCCCACGCGTCGGCGGGATCTTAGAGGATCGACGGGACAGAATCGCGTCCGATCGCGGGGAAGCATCCCGACTGGCCCGCGAGACTGATGGCGTGATCTCGGCATACGAGGCCGAACTCGCCGCTGCCCGCCAAAAGGCCTACAGCATCGCCCAGGCGCGCCGTGACGAGATCAAGTCGGAACTCGCCGCGAAGCAATCTGAGACAGAGGCTGAGCTGAACAAGAAAATCGCGGATGCCGAGGTCCAGATCGCGGCACGGCGCGATGCTGCGTTGGCGGACGTGGACGAGATTGCGGCCCAGGCGAGCCAGGCGATCGTAGAGCAACTGACCGGTATGTCGCTGAGCTCAGACGACGCCCTCAGCGCGGTACGCAAAGCGGAGGCCGGCAATGCTTGAGTCCGATTCCTTTTGGGCACTCGTCGGTCTAATCCTGTTTTTGCTGCTGATCACCGCCCTTGGCGTTCCCAAGAAGGTGCTCGGCGCGCTCGACAATCGCACCACTCGCATTCGTTCCGAAATCGACGAGGCGGTGAAGGCCCGCGAGGAAGCCCAGGCGCTTTTGGCTGAGTACCAGCGCAAGCGGTTGGAGGCGGAGAGCGAGGCCGAGGCGATCGTCGAAGAGGCCAAACGCGAGGCAAAGCGTTTGGCGGATGAGGCCGAGGCCAAGCTGACCGACATGGTTGCGCGGCGCACCGCTGCGGCGGAAGCCAAGATCGCGCAGGCGGAAGCGCAAGCGGTCGCTGAAGTCCGGGGGCGTGCTGCAGATCTTGCGGTTGCCTCAGCCGCCGGTGTGATGAAGCAGCGGCTCACCGGCAGCGCAGCCGACGAGATGACGTCAAAATCCATCTCGGTCGTGAAGGACCGGCTCAACTAGGTCAGAGCCTCATTGGCTCGGATCCAGGTGCAAGCCGAGGCAAGCTTTACGGCGGTCAGGTAATTCTCCGGATTTTTTGCCGTGACGCATGGAAATGGCCCGGAATTCTTGGGTTTTTTGGAGAAGCGTACGAGCAGATTTTGGTCGCTGCGCAGGTAGAGGCTGAACCCTCGCAGTGGTTTATGGGGGTCGGGCAGTGTTGGCCCATCCGTTTTGCTCCGCCGGAGCTTTGCACAGAACATCGCCATCATAGACCCGATCGGCCAGTAGTGTTTGCCCCGCGCCGATCTGGTCCAACGTTCCGTATGCGGTGCGCCCATCGTGGGTCTGCCCTTCGGCGAACCTTGGCCCTGCGGGCAAGCTATGCGCATCACAAATCGTGTGGACTTTGCTGTTCAGGCCGCCGCGCGAACGATCTACGCAACAAGATCGCGCCAATTTTTGATGTACGGCGGCGCCATCTGAAGAACCGTTACAGCCGGTTTTTCAGAGCCCGCAGCCCTCAGTAATGTCAGCCCACCGTGCGCCCGTGCGCAGCCGCCCGAAGATGCTCGAAAGCACCATTCACGCAGTTACCCGCGCGACGCCTCGCAGATCGGTCGGCAGCAACGGCGCGAGAATCGCCGAATCTGCATCTGTCAGATCGAAGCGCACCAGCGAAGCCTTGCCGACCAGGGAATCAGTCAACACGAACTACCCCATTGGTGAGGGTGTGACCTGGAGCGGGTGACGCTCAGTTGGGCTCGCGAGGGTTCGTCGAGGCGGATCATTTGTTGTGGGTCTGCACGGGAGGCAGCCCGATGCCACGAGCATACTCGCTCGACCGGCGGGAGCGAGCCATGTCGGCGCTCGGGAGGGCGACGGCGCCGACAGGTGGCGTGACAGGGCGCCTTTGCGGTCTCTCCGGCGGTTTCTATGGTGATGAAGTTGTCGCAGCGGCTGCGGGCCACTGGCAGCGTCGTGGCGACCGGGCAAATCGGAACGCCCGGCCACACGCTGCAGGCCGAGCGCGACGTTCTTCTGGGCCGCATTGCCGCCCATCCGTCCATGACCTCCCGTGCCCTCGCAGCCGAATTGGCGACAAGCGGCGTCCACGCCAGCCAGATGGCGCCCGATCGGCAACCAGCTGGACAATTTCGCTGACGCTGAGCGCAACAACTACGTCACCAACGCTGGCTATGTTTCTCACCCAGCGTTACACGCGCTAGGTCGCGACCCGGTTTCTGCCGCCCGCTTTAGCACGGTAGAGCGCTGCGTCGGCAGATGCCATCCAGATGCTGGCGTTGGCGACATCGGGGTCGAGGTCGGCCACGCCGAAGCTTCCTGTAAAACGGATCTCGGGCCAGTCCGGCGCTACGGCTTCCTCAACGACGCGACGCATTCTTTCGGCGGCGGCGATGGCGGCCTCGCCTGCGAGGTTGGGCATGATCATGCCAAACTCTTCGCCGCCGATCCGCCCGAGGATATCTTCGGGGCGCTTCTCTTCAGAGCATGTGGCTGCGACGGCTTTGATAACGGCGTCGCCGGCGGGGTGTCCCCACGTGTCGTTGACGCTCTTGAAGTGGTCAAGGTCGAAGATGACGAGCGATGCTGTGGCCGCGCTTTGAACGGCTTGTCGCAACACCCTTTCGACCGCCTGGGCGAATGCGTGCCGCCCTAGGAGGTTGGTCTGGCAATCGCGGGCTGCCGCCTGGCGCAGTTCGAGTTCTTCGACGACCAGGCCGGCGAAGTTTCGCAGGACCTCGATTTCCTTCGGATTAAACTCGCGCGGACGCGTATCGAATACGCAAAGCGTGCCGACATTGTAGGATTCAGGGGTTTCCAGCGGGGCTCCCGCATAGGCGCGGACGAAGGGTGGTCCCAGCACGAGAGGGCTGTTGGCGAACCTTGGATCCGCACTGGCGTCGGGGATTACCATGCATTCGCGGGTCTTAATTGCGTGGTTGCAGAATGAGGCGCTCCGCGGGGTTTCACTCTTGTCGAACCCTTGGATCGACTTGAACCATTGCCGCTCGCGATCGATGAGCGAGATGGCCACCATGGGAACTTCGAAAATCGTCTTGATGACGCTGGTGATCTTCTCGAAGCCGGGTTCGGGCTGGGTATCAAGAACGCTGTACCGCTCTAGGGCACAAATCCGGCCGTGCTCGTCGAGCAATGCGTCTGAGTGCTTATTCAAAGACAGCATCGGTTGCCTCAAGCCTCCAGGTCACGAAGCGCTTTGACGAGCTCTTGCTCGTAGGACGCCACAACCGACCGCACACTCGAGTCGATGATGTCGTCTGACATACCCGCGCCGCGAAGAGCCGTGACGAGCTCAGCAACACGGGCTTTGTGGCGCTCAATACTGGAGATGATTCCTGGTGGAAGTGAGGCTGGGTCAGTCGCCTGCACTCGGTCCATCAGGTTTGGTTTTAAGTCATTATTCATATGGCAATACAGTTGGGTTTATCCTTAAGTCACGGGCGAAACGCGTTTAGAGCGCGGTTAGCTTACCCGATCCTTGAGTTTTGCGGAGCCGCGTCAACAGCGCCCAGTCTGGTCATGGGCCATCATGCGGCGTGTCGTCCTGAAGGCAAACATCTGCGATAGAGATGGCGATTCTTGGGCGTGATTCAGCCCGACGGCTGAATGCGGCCGCTCTACTTAGGGCTGGTAGGGGAGCGAAGAGTGGTGCAGGACGATCCGAAGCACGCCGTCGGCGTCTTTCCTGTAGCCGAAGCTCTTGTCCACTCTAATGATCGTGCCATCGCGATCGGTCATCGTGACGTGGCCCATCCATAAGGCGACCGCGCCCTCCGCGAAGTGGCCGGCTGTATCGGACGTGACGGTCCGCCAGCCCCTGGTTCCAAAGCCAATGTCGAGGGGATAAGCGTCGCAGTGGCCGACGTAGTAGGACAGTGCGCCGTCTCGGGTTGGGCGGAAGGTTTGGGCGCCGCTCGCCAGGGTGGGTTTGAACAGGACCGGGCCGAGATTGTAGCCATAGGCGGCGTCGAGCATCTCGCCGGCGGCGGTTCGGGCGGCGTCGAGCCCATCCGCGTCGAACGCTTTGGAGACGACGATGAGGGCTTCGCCCCACGCCGTCCGCGCGCGTTCCATATCCGCCTCGGTGATCGACATCGCGTGGTCCTTCTGCCCTCAGCTTATGCGAGGCGCGAGGTGATACACCCGGTGCCTCCATCATTCGAGGGGGTGGACCTGCGGCGTTTGCGTTTTTGCAGGCTTTGCTGGCATTGCGGCGAGTCTAGCGCTCTTTGACGTAAGGAACGCCGATAGCCCGGGGCGGCACCGCACGGCCGACGAAGCCCGCCAGCAAGATGACGGTGAGGATGTACGGGGCGAGAAGGATCACATCGACCGGGAGCGTGCCAATCCCGGGGAGGGAGACGTTGCTGAGCCGTGTCGCGGTGCTCTCCAGCGCGCCGAAGAGGAGGCAGGCAAAGAGCGTCGGCATCGGTTTCCAATGGCCGAAGATGAGCGCGGCGAGCGCGATGTAGCCTTTGCCGGCGGACATCTCGCGCACGAAGCCGCCGCCGTGGGCGATGGAAAGGTACGCGCCGGCGATGCCGCACAGGACCCCGGCGATGATAACGGCGCGGTAGCGCAGGAACGCCACGGAATAGCCAGCGCTGTCGACCGCTTCGGGCGCCTCCCCGACGGCGCGCAGGCGCAGCCCGAAGGCGGTGCGGAAAAGGACGTAGATGGTGATGGGCACCATGAGGAGCGCGACGTAGACCAGGATGTTGTGGCCGCTCAGCGTCTCTGCGTAGAGCGGGCCGATGAAGGGCACACCCGAGATCGTGTCGGCGAACGGGAGAGCGAATTCGTCGAAGCGTTCATCGCGTGACAGGGACGGGGTGGAGCCGCCCTGGGAAAAGATCGCGATGGCCAGGACGACGGTGAGGCCGGACGCAAGGATATTGATGGCAACGCCGGAGACGATCTGTTCGCCTCGGTGGGTGATGCAGGCAAAGCCGTGGATCAGCGCGAGGATGACGCTGGCGCCGATGGCGGCGAGGAGGCCGATCCAGGGGGAGCCGACGAGCGAGGTGACGGCGGCGGCGGCGAAGGCACCCATGAGAAGTTTGCCCTCAAGGCCGATGTCGACGACCCCTGCCCGCTCCGAAAACATGCCCGCGAGCGCGCACAGGATGAGCGGTGTTGCGAGGCGCAGGGTGCTCGCGAGCACTTGGGCGATATCGAGCCAAATCTCGGCCATCAGCGGGCGCCTGCGGTGCTGGGGGCGGGTTCTGGTTTGGCAAAGAGCCTGGCGAGCGGTGCATCAAACATGTGTCGCAGCGCGCCGGAGAAGAGGATGATCGCGCCTTGCACCACGAGCACCATTTCGCGGTTGATGGTGCGGAATTCGAACGAGAGTTCGGCGCCGCCTTGGTAGAGCGCACCGAAAAGGAGGCTGGCGAGGACGATGCCCACAGGGTGCGCCCGGCCCATGAGCGCGACGGCGATGCCCACAAAGCCAAAGCCGCCGGTGAAGTTGAGGACCAGCTTATCTTGCCCGCCGAGGACAGCGTTGACGGCCATGAGGCCGGCGAGCGCACCGGAGATCGTCATGGCGGCGATGATGGTGCCGGGGACTGAAACGCCAGCGTAGCGCGCTGCGGGTTCAGATTCGCCCAGCGTGCGCAGGCGGTACCCGAACGGTGTGCGGTAGATCAGCACCCAGACGCCGACGGCCGCGAGGAGCGCCAGAAGGAGGCTCGCGTTGAACGGGGTGCGGGCGACGCTTTCACCGAACCAGCCGGCAATCTCGTGCCATTGGGGGATTGTGGCGCCCTCGGCGAAATCGCGGGTTTGCGGCGTGGATTGGCCGGGGCGCATCAGGGGGCCGCTGAGGAGGAAGACCATCAGGCCGGCGGCGATGAAGTTGAACATGATCGTTGTGATCACGACGTGGCTGCCGCGCGTGGCCTGGAGAAGGCCCGGCAGGAACGCCCAGGCGGCGCCGAAGAGGGCTGCCGCTGCGATGGCGAGGATCATCGTGACGGGGCCTGGCAGGACCTGATCGAAGGCGAGGCATACGATTGCGACCCCTGCCCCGCCGATGGCGGCCTGCCCCTCGCCGCCGATGTTGAACAGGCGCGCCTGGTAGGCGACGGCGACGGCGAGGCCGGTGAAAATGAAGTTGGTCGTGTAGTAGAGCGTGTAGCCGAGGCTGCCGGGATAGACGAACGCGCCGTCGATCATGACGCGCAGCGCGCGCAGTGGGTTTTCGCCGATGGCGAGGATGAGGAGGCCGCAGACCAGGAAGGCGAGCGCGAGGTTGAGGGCTGGGATGACGAGGAGGTCGACCCAGCGGGGAATGCGCGCCGAGCCGCTCATGCTGCGCTCTGGGCGCCGGTGCCTGCGGCAACGCCGGCCATCATGAGGCCAATGGCTTGCCGGTCAGCCGCATCGCCGCTCACCTCGCCGACGATGCGGCCGGCGTTCATGGCGATGACCCGGTCTGACAGGGCGAGGATTTCGTCAAGCTCCACTGAGACGAGGAGGACCGCGCAGCCCTCGTCCTTCAGCTGGATGAGCTGGCGGTGGATGAATTCGATGGCTCCGATGTCGACGCCGCGGGTGGGCTGACCGACGAGGAGGACTTTTGGGGCCGCGCCATGCTCGCGGGCGATGACGAGCTTTTGCTGGTTGCCGCCCGAAAAACCCTCGGCGCGCAGGCGGGGGTTGGGCGGGCGGACATCGAACTCGCCCATGAGGTCGGCGCAGCGGCGCAGCATGTTTTGGCGGCGCAGCAGCCAACTGCGGCCGCCGTGGGCAAAGCGCAGATAGCCGAGCACCGCGTTCTCTTGCATTTGGAACGGCAACACCAAGCCTTCCCGGCGGCGGTCTTCGGGGACATGGGCGATGCCGAGGCCGCGCATTCGGCCGGGGTCGGCGGGGGTGCTCGGCGTGATGGTCTGATCGCCGATCTTGAGGACGCCTGTGGAGGGTGCCGTCATGCCCGACAGGACCGCCAGAAGTTCGGACTGGCCGTTGCCGGCGACGCCCGCGACGCCGACGATTTCGCCAGCGCGGAGCGTGAAGTCGATGTCGGCGAGGCGGGCAGTGCCGTCCGGTGCGGTGAGGCCGAGGCCGTGGGCTTCCATCACCACGGGGCCGGCGCCGGCAGCGCTGCTGTTGCGCACGTGGCGGACGGATCGGCCCACCATGAGTTCGGCGAGCTCCTCGCGGGTGGTGTTGGCGGTTTCGCGGTGGGCCACCATTTTGCCGCCGCGCATCACCGAGACGTGGTCGGTGATGGCCATGATCTCCCGCAGCTTGTGGGTGATGAGGAGGATCGTGACGCCTTGCGCTTTGAGCGCGGCGACGCTTTCAAACAGGCGGTCGGTTTCTGCGGGGGTCAGGACGCCGGTGGGCTCGTCGAGGATGAGGATGCGGCCGCCGCGCATCAGCGCTTTGACGATTTCCACGCGTTGCTGAAGGCCGACGGGCAGCTCTTCGACGATGGCGTCGGGATCGACGGCGAGGTCGTAGCGGGCGGTGATGTCGGCGAACTGTTCGCGCAGCGCCGTGCGGCCAGCTTTGAGGCTCATGCCTTTTGGCATGCCGAGCGCGAGATTATCGAGGACGGAGAAGTTGGGCACCATCATGAAGTGCTGGTGCACCATCCCAATGCCCTCGCCGATGGCATCGGCGCTGGAGGTGAGCTTTACCGGTTCGCCAAACAG
>CAKZYH010000338.1 GCA_937884725.1 uncultured Paracoccaceae bacterium | reverse complement strand
TTGCCGTCCATGACGGCCACGCACGAGTTGGTGGTGCCCAAGTCAATGCCGATGACTTTGCTCATGAGTTCTCCTTATTGGCGGACCGGAGGGGCCCCTAAGGCGCCCCAATGCGAAGTGTGCGACACCGGCCCCCGGTTCGCGAAAGTGTCGTTGAGGGCAGACCCTCTTCGATATCGAAATATAAGCGGGCGCGGGCATCGCACAAGCCACGCGCGGCTTTGGCGGAGCATTCGCTGTGGGTGGGCCTCATATGCGCGTTATTTCACCACCATCTCGACGCTACTCGCCACGGCCGCTGTGATGGTGATGTCCACCGTTACGCTTCCGCCCACATTGTCTGCACCCTCGGCAATCCCAAAGGCGGCGCGGTCCAACACAACGCTGGCGCGCGCCCGGCCCACATTGTCCTCAATGTCGAGCGTAAAGGGCAGCACCACCGGCGCATCCACCCCCCGCAACGACAACGAGCCGACCGCTTCGTAGCCTTCCGGAACGGCCTTGATGGTGTCGGCGATGAACGTCGCCGTTGGATAGCGCGACACGTTAAAGCCATCCGAGCCCTTCAGCTGAAAATCGCTGACGCCGCGCGTCGCAAGTGCTGCGGAACCCAAATCGATGCTGACATTGAGCGACGAGCCGGGAAGATTGTCAGGATCAAACCGAATGGCAGCGTCAAAACGCTCAAATGCGGCAACCATCTCATCGCCATCAAAGTCAAACCGGAAGGCGAGGCTGCTCTCGTCCCGCTGCACAGTCCACAGCGGCGCCGGCGCGCCCGGCACCGTCGCCGCCGCATCGGCGTCGGTCGACACCGCAGCGGCCTCGCTCGCCCCAGGGCCAACGCGGTCCGCCTCAAGATTGAACTCAACGACAATCTCCGGCGCGAGCGTCGTGCCCACGTCATCGCTGCGCGTCCCGATCCCGTAGTCGAACCGGTCCACCACCAGGCGGCCCGACGCGACGGCGCGGTCGCCATCAATGTCTACCGTAAAGGCCAACGTTTGGGGCACGGCTTGATCGCGAATGGTCAGCGTTCCCACCGCGAGATAGCCTGCGCCATCGGCCTCAATCGATTCGCTCACAAACCGGGCTTGCGGAAAGTCCGAGACTGCAAACCCATCGCTCCCCGTCAGCTGGCCTTGGCTCACATCCCGCGACGATAATGTCGCCGAGCCGGTGTCGATGGCCACATCCACCGACGATCCAGCGAGGTTGTTGGGGTCGAAGAAAATCTCGGTTTCGAATGAGCCAAACGTGCCGCGGATTTCTGCGCCGTCAAAACCCATCACAAACGACAAATCGCTTGCGGCTTCATCGCGCACCCACGCCGGTGCCTTGCCAGCTGGCGGCGCCGCTTGGACGACATGATCGGAGGGATCGCTAGCGCGGTCGGCCTCAATGGCGAAGTTGATCAAAACCTCCGGCGCGAGCGTGGTGCCCACATCGTCGCCGCGCGTGCCAATTCCAAAATCGAACCTGTCGACAGGAAGGCTCCCCTCGGCCACCGCGCGATCACCGTCGATCTCGACAGTGAATGCGAGCGTTTGCGGGACTGCTTCGCCGCGGATGGTCAGCGTGCCGTCGGCGAGATAACCGTCCCCGTCGGCGCGAATGGCATCGCTGGCAAAGGTCGCCACCGGAAAATCTGTGACGGCAAACCCGTCGCTCCCCGTCAGCTGGCTTTGGGTGACTGATCGCGATGACAGCGTTGCCGAACCGGTGTCGATGGTCACTATGACGGACGATCCCGCAAGGTTGTCCGGATCGAACACGATGTCGGTCTCAAACGATGCGAACGCGCCCTCAATGGTCTCGCCATCAAACTCCATCGTAAACGTCAAACCGCCCACCGCCGGATCGCGCACCCACGCAGCATCTGTCGGCGCGGGCGTTTCGGCCTGCGTCACAGCGGGCGGCTCGGCCGCCGGATCGACTGCAGCGACAATGACCGCCGGGGCGGTTGGGCCGCTCGCGTCGGCAACAACGTTGGGGTCCATCCGCGCTACCGCGCCGGCGCCGATCATGGCGACCGCGAAGACCAGCGCTGCAGACCACGCCGTGGCGTGCCCAAACCCCACGGTCTGTCCGCCATCACCGCGCGCCGGCAGCATCCGCTGGATGAAATCGCCGTCCGCCAGCTGGTGTTTCAGCGCGCCGGCAATGTGAAGCCCAGCCAAGATCAAAGCGCCATAGGCCAAAATCGCGTGGGCGTAGTGGGACAAAAAGTAGAGGAGGTCTTGCGTACTCTCGCTTAGCGTCGTGAGCCCGGGCACATGCGGCCACGGCAGCCAGGACTGAAAGAACAGCACCGTCTCCACCTGGATCGGCGACACGGTGATCAAAACCCAGCCCGACAGCGGGATCAGGATCATCATGCTGTAAAACGCCATGTGGACGAAGTGGGAAGCTTTGCGCTCCAACGGCGTCACACTGTCAGGTTCCTCAGGCGGGCGGTTAAACACCCGCCAGAGAACTCGCGCCACGGTGAGAATCAGCACCATGACGCCGAAGCTTTTGTGCACCTGGTAGACGTTGTATTGCAGCTCTGAACCCTGACCCATCAGGTTCATCATCGCAAAACCGGAGCCAATCAGCCCGAAAATCATCGCCGCAATCGCCCAGTGCAGGACAATTGCAACGTTGGTGTAACGCAAGACTTTGGCGGGTTGTTCGGCTACGGCGGTCAATGCAACGCCTCCAGGTCAGTCCGGCCGCAGTTTACTCGACCAGCGTGAACTCAGCTTCAATTTCCACCGCAACGTTAGCACCGATATTTGGGGCGAACCGGCCCGCATCGAAGGCGGTGCGGTCGATTGTCCCGACGGCCGACACGCCAAACGTCGGCGTCCCGTTGAACGGGTTCGGCGCGGCAAGGTTCAGCGTCGTATCCAGCACCAGCGGCAAAGTGATGGCGTTGAACGTCAGATCACCGGCGATGTTGGCGGTGTTCTCGCCCGTCACCTCAATGGAGGTGGTCGTGAACGTAATCTCCGGGTTCTCAACGGTGTTGATGAACTGGGCTTCGATCTCGCTGTTGAAATCTTTCTCGCCCGGATGCAGCGTGCGAACCTCCTGGCCGTTCACCGTGACGCTCAGCGTGGAGTTCGCCACATCGTCGGCATCAAGCTCGACCGTGGCGTCGAGCGCGGAGCGGTCGAACAGGCCAACGTAGTTCGAAAAGCCTAGGTGGGAGATTTTCCAAAGCACCGACGCGTGCGATTGGTCGAGCGTATATGTGCCCGACGGAATGTCGATCGATTGTGCGGACGCGTGAAACGGGATGAACGCTGCGGTGGCAGCGGCAAGGATGAGGCGCATGGAAAGCTCCAACTGTTTTGAGCGGCGTTGCGGCCGCGTTTGCGCCTCACGTAGAGCGGGGGAGGGGGCGTTGAAGGCCCCATCACGCAACCGCGTTGATGCGCACGCAGATACCGCCGCCCCACCCCCGGCCCTATCGCCGCCCGGCAGCGCCGCTCACCCGGAGCCGGTCCGGTGTCCCTGATTGCGTTGCCGCAAGTGATCTCCATTGGCGATGGGATCGACTACTACCCCGGCGTTTTCGACCGCGACGCCCAAACCGCGCTCCTGCGCGACGTCGCGGCGATCATCGCCGCGGCGCCCTATTTCACCCCACGCATGCCCCGCAGCGCAAAGCCTTTTTCGGTCGAGATGACCAACGCCGGGAGCCTCGGCTGGGTGAGCGATGTGGACGGCTACCGCTACCAGCCCAACCACCCCGTCACCGGCGAACCCTGGCCGCCCATCCCGGGCGTCCTGCTCGGCTTGTGGTCTACACTCGGGGCCCCGCTCGTGCCGGAGGCGTGCCTCGTCAACCACTATCAAGGCAAGGCAAAGCTCGGGCTCCACCAAGACCGCGACGAAGAGACCTTCGATGCGCCCGTCGTTTCCGTATCGCTCGGCGACAGCGCCGTCTTTCGCGTCGGCGGCGAGCACAGGCGCGATCCCACCCGCTCACTCAAGCTTCATTCCGGTGACGTGATCACCCTCGGCGGGCCTGGCCGACTGGCGTTTCACGGTATCGATCGCGTCATAACTGGTTCATCCACCTTGTGGGATGGAGGTGGCAGGATCAATTTGACATTGAGACGAGTGACCCGAGCGTGATGACCATCTTGCCTATGACCCGTGCCGTAACCGCCGCTGCCGCAGCGTTTTTCGCCCTTGCAACGTTCGCGTCCCCGGCCGCGGCAGGGTCGCCTGAGGTGTTGGCCGTTGAGGTGAGTGAGCGGGGTGGCCAGTTCACGTTCGCAGTTACCGTCGCGCACGCCGACACCGGCTGGGACCACTACGCTGACGCCTTCACCGTCCACACCCCCGACGGCGCGCTCCTTGGCACCCGCACGCTGTTTCATCCGCACGTCGAAGAGCAGCCCTTCACCCGCAGCCTCACCGGCGTGACCGTGCCGCCGGGCATCACAGCCGTGCGTGTGCGCGCCCACGACAGCGTGCACGGCCCCGGCGAGTTCGTCGACGTCCCGTTACCGGGACGCTAGCCAGTGCCGTTTTTCGGGTTGAAGCGACGGTCCCGCGCGGACGAGCCGGAAGTCTCGCCTTTCAGCCTGCCTCAAGGCGTTAGGGTCTATGCCGTCGGCGACATCCACGGCCAGCTCCATCTCCTGCAGAAAATGCGGCAGCTCATCGCCCATGATATGCGCACCCGGCCCGCCGGCCGTGTCATTGAGGTGTATCTGGGCGACTATGTCGATCGCGGCGAGAACTCCGCCGGCGTCCTGTCAGAGCTTGTCGATATGTCGCTCGGCAGGCGCGAGCGCGTGTTCATCCGCGGCAACCACGACGCCCTCCTGGAGGACTTTGTCACTATCAACCCCACCGAAGCCGAACCTGTGCTGCGGGAGTGGTTGTCGCTCGGCGGCTTACAAACCCTGGTTAGCTATCGCGTGCCTGTGTCACTCTACCACGCCGATGCCAGCGAGGTGTGTCACCGCCTGGCCGAGGCGATGCCGAGCGCACACCTCGGATTCCTCTCCCACACTTGCGTCCCGTCGTTTCAGATCGGTGGCTACTTCTTCACCCACGCGGGCGTGCGGCCCGACGTGCCCCTCGACGCGCAGAGTGAGGATGACCTCATGTGGATTCGCGAGGAATTCCTAGACTACGAGGATCTCCTCGACGCGCGCATAGTCCACGGCCACACCATCGTCGACCGTGTCGATATCCGCCCCAACCGTATCAACGTCGATACTGGCGCGTTCGGCTCAGGCCGGCTCAGTTGCGCTGTTCTGGAGGGTAACGATGTCGGCGTCCTGGTGGCCCGGTAGCGGCAACCAGCCCATCAGTTCACGCCGCACGATGTTCTCAATCACCCGCATCCCATGATCGGTGTCGTTAAGGCACGGCACGGCAGAGAACTGCTCCCCGCCCGCCTCCAGGAAGTACTCGGCGTTCTCGCCGCCGATCTCCTCCAGCGTCTCCAGACAATCGGCTGAAAAGCCGGGCGTCATCACCGCAAGCCGCTTCACGCCTTTGTGTGCGAGCGCTTTAACAGTCTCGTCAGTGTAGGGCTGAAGCCATTCGGCGGCACCAAACCGCGACTGGAAGGTGACCTGAAGCTTGTCCTCTGACCAACCCAGATACTCGCGCATCAACCGGGTCGTTTTGTAACACTGGCAATGATAGGGATCACCCTTCAGAAGATATTCCTTCGGCAGCCCGTGGTAGCTGGTCAAAATCAGCTCAGGCTCAAAGTCCAGCGTATCGAGATGCTCGAGCAAGGACTTGCACAGCGCCTCGATATAGACGGGATCATCACAATATTGCGGCGCGGTCCGCAGGGCCGGCTGCCAACGCATCTTTTTCAGCGCATCAAACGCGCTGTCGTTGACAGTCGCCGTCGTCGCTGCGGCGTACTGCGGGTACAGCGGTAGGATCAAAATCCGCTCGCACCCCTTGGCCTGCAGCGCCTCCAGTCGCTCCGCGATGGGCGGCAGCCCGTACCGCATCGCCCAATCCACCTCGACATTCGCCGACGATGACAGCGCTGCCGCAAGCTTCTCGGCCTGAGATCGCGTGATTGTCTTCAGCGGCGACTCATCAATCTCGGTGTTCCACACCTCATCGTATGCCCGGCCTGACTTTTGTGGACGCGTCGACAAAATCACCAAATTCAGCAGAGGCCACCAAACGATCTTTGGAACTTCGATCACTCGGCGGTCGGAGAGAAATTGCTTCAGGTAGCGTCGCATCGACCAGTAGTCTGTGGCTTCCGGCGTCCCGAGATTTACCAGCAAAACGCCTATTTTGCCGTGAGCCACTTGCGGGTGCGTCGCGGGCAACGCACTAGCCGTGCCCGCGTGAGGGTTGACCTGCGCGGGGGCTGCCGCGGAACCGAGTGAGAAGACTTTAACATCCATACTGATCTCACTTAGGCGAGAGGCGTCTCGTGGGGAGGCTTGCGTAGAAGAATTCTAGAAGTAGCGCGCATGCCAGACCTCTGCAAATGCGAGCGAATGCGGCAGAAGGTGCGCGAAAGAAGGGCAATGTTGCCATTCCGAAGGCGTATTTCACGCAAACCGAATTTAGGCTGTTGACGGAGGAATAGGCGCTGGTTAGTGAAGGAAAGCGTTATATGCTGATCAGGGAAGCGTGACCCGTGAAAAACCAGCTTTTGATCACTGCCACATTTCTGGCTGCCTTCTCGTTTGCTGCCATGGATCGGTCACACGCTCAAAGCGGCATCTTCACAAACGTGGAAGAGGCTGTGGGTTCGGGCATTCAGATTAACGTGGCTCCGCCGGAGGATGAAGCTGGCGGCGGCGGTGGTGATGGGCCGCCCACGGCCGGCTTCGTGATCAACATTCCGGGGGTGGGCCAAGTCAACGTGACCGATGGGAATGGCGGTGATTTTCAGCTGCTCCTATTTTTCTTCGACGACAGCCCTCAAGCGTTTCAGGGCGAAGCGGAAGAAGATGGTGGTGGCGGCGGGCTTGGGTTGAACTTCTTCGGTTCGTTTAATCAGTTCCGCGAGCAGAACCCTGCGCTTGGTGCGGAGAACCCTGGAATATTCTCCAACCTGCCAATCAGTCCGAGCTAACAACCGAGGCGGTTGAGGCGGTCAGCATGACGTTCGCCACGGTAAACTGTCCGTCGGGCCGTAACTTCGTAAACACTTCTCGTGACTTGTTTTCCGTCGGTGCACGGGAACTTGGTTGCGAAAACTCGGGGGCTGCCGTGCGTGCTTTTGAAAAAGCCAATGGGAGAGGGCTGCTTGCTGTCCGCGCCCCAGTAGCCCTGCGCGCAGGGCGTCGGCCCATCGGCTACGGTAGTGCGAAAAGGGTAGCAGACATTGTCGTCGCTTGCCTGGGCTTGCCGGTCGTATGCGTCGTCGCGCTCGCCCTGTTGATATTGAACCCGTTTTTCAACCCTGGCCCGCTGATCTTCACCCAGCGGCGTTTTGGACTGAACCGGCGCGAATTCACCATCTTTAAGTTCCGGTCAATGCGCCCGGACAAGGGTGAGGGTCGCGGACCAGAGGATCCTCTCGAAGTAGATCGGATCACTCCTTTGGGTGGTTTCATACGGCGAACCCGGCTGGACGAGCTACCTCAACTCGTGAATGTTCTGCGTGGCGAGATGAGCATCATCGGGCCGCGACCCGATGCAGCAGAGCATGCGGACAAGTTCTGCAAAGCGATTGATTCCTACAGTAAACGTTTTGCGGTTCGCCCCGGCATCACCGGTTTGGCGCAGGTATATGCTGGCTATGCTGAAGGCATGATGGCAACGAAGCGGAAAGCGCGATATGACAAGATCTATTTGGAACGTCAGACTTGGCGTTTAGACTTGTTAATCTTTGCTCAAACTATCCGCGTCGTGCTGACGGGTTTTGGGGCACGCTAGAATTTTCCTCTTCGGGCAACTGGATACCGCTCAGTGTGAGCGGGGCCATTATGCGGCAACTCTTCGGCTATCGATGGTGCCCACGGCGGGCCCGCTCGAACCAACGTTGAGCAACGACTGCGATACAACCGAATTGTTGTCGTAACGCTGTTGACTTCCCTCACGGTGCGGCCTGTGCACGAACACCTCCCATCGCGGTTAGGTGAAACAGGAACGCGGCGAGCCAGGAAGAGTTGCGCCCGTTCACGATAAGCAGTTTTGCCCGGCCGTGTATCGTGACCCGTCCATCGTGGCCCGATCGCAGCGAAGCACACAGAATGGATAAGCCGAATGCTCATACCCGGAGAGCATTTGACAGAAACTGGCTTCCATGTCGAAGGTGCTAAAAGATAAAACTGGGCAACAACAATTATGTCTCAAAAGCATTGGCTCCAAGCTGGACGTAGTCGCAGTGCATTTGGGATAATGCTTGTTGTTACTTGTTCGTTTGCGTTGGCGATAACAGCTTTCGTGAATTTGACATACATCGCGTCGACTGCACCAGCCCTGAACCCTTCTGTTCGTGACAGCGAGTTTTTTGACGATTGGCGTCTAGGCGCCGGCGGTATGGTGTTGAACGGTGCGGAGTATAATCGGGCCCGGGCTTTTGACTATCTGCGCCAGATCAAAGGCCCAGCGGATATGCCTCTGGCGCGCAGGGCGGCCCAGTTGTCAGCGTTAGCCGTCAATGCAGCTCCGGCGGACGCATACGGCTGGTCGTTGCTGGCCTGGTCAACAATGCTGCGGATGGAGCCTCAGATTGCGCTCACCGCTCTTAATAGGTCGTGGGTGCTCGGTCCCGATGCACCACTGCTCTCAGCAGACCGGGTCCTTGTTGCAACTGGCCTTGGGCTTCTAGAACCGTCCGCCGCAACTCCCTGGCAGTTGGAGCGGTTGCAGGAAGACGTGAGCAATTTTGTCATAGGGATGCCCCAGTTAGCGGCAAACGCTGCGTCACAGTACCCCGCCCTTGAAGCGTTCATCCAGCAAATGCCGGAAGACCTTTAGACACCTCATCCTCGCGCCCCGCAGGTCCATGGAGCGGCACCCGAACGGCCCGCTCGCCCCTTGCCCGCACTGCGCGGCTCTGCAATGCCATAGCGGTGACGCAGCTTTCAGGGCGCCGTTGAGCATGGATTTTGAGTTCACCGAGGAACAGCGTGCGTTCCAAAGCCTCGCTGCGCAGTTCGCCGACGGCGAAATGGCGCCCCACGCTGCCGATTGGGATGCGCATAACACCTTCCCGGTAGACACCCTGCGCGCCGCCGCCGCCCTCGGCTTCGGCGGTATCGTCATCGACCCAGACTTTGGTGGCTCAGGCCTCACCCGGCTCGACGCAGCGATAGTGTTCGAAGAGCTGTCGCGCGCCTGCCCCTCCACCGCCGCGTACCTCTCGATCCACAACATGGTCGCGGGCATGATCGACCGGTTCGGCAATGACGCCCAAAAGGCGCAGTACCTGCCAGACGTGTGCACCATGGCCCGCTTCGGCAGCTACTGCCTCACCGAGCCCGGCGCGGGATCGGACGCTGCCTCGCTCAAAACCCGCGCGATCCGCAAGGGCGATCACTATGTGCTCGATGGCGCCAAGGCCTTCATCTCCGGCGGTGGCTCCAGCGACCTCTACCTCGTCATGGCGCGGACCGGTGGGGAGGGCGCCCACGGCATCTCCGCCTTCCTGGTGGACAACGGAACGCCCGGCCTCTCCTTCGGCGCGCAGGAGAAAAAGCTCGGCTGGCACTCCCAACCCACCGCCGCAGTCCACTTCGACGCCTGCGCGGTCCCCGCAACCCAGCGCCTCGGGGAAGAGGGCGAAGGCTTCAAAATCGCCATGAGCGGTCTCGACGGTGGCCGGCTCAACATCGGCGCCTGTTCGCTCGGCGCAGCGCAGCAATCCCTAGTCCTCGCGCTTGCCTACGTCAAAGAACGCCAGCAGTTCGGCCGACCCCTGGAAGCGTTCCAAGCGCTTCAATTCAAGCTCGCCGACATGGCAACAGCGCTCGAGGCGGCGCGGCTCCTCCTCCACAAAGCGGCGCGCGCGGTGGAGAACGGCGCCATCAACGCCACCCAACTCGCCGCTATGGCGAAGCGACTCGCCACCGACACCGGCTTTGACGTCGTCAACCAGGCCCTGCAGCTCCACGGCGGCTATGGATATCTGGGCGACTACCCCTTCGAGCGCTTCCTGCGGGATTTACGCGTGCACCAAATCCTGGAAGGCACCAACGAGATCATGCGCGTGATCATCGCCCGGCACCTTCTGGCGCCCACCAACCGATGAGCCACGTCACGTTCGATACCGCCGGCCGCGCTGGCGTCATCACGCTGCGCCGCCAGGAAGCGCTTAACGCCATCAGCGAGTCCATGGTGCACGCCATGGCCGAAGCGCTCATCGAGTGGGCCAAGGACGACCGGATCGAACGGGTCGCCATCCGCGCAGACGGCGGCCGCGCGTTCTCGGCGGGCGGCGATATCCGCGAGATCTATGACGCCCCGGCCGAGGCGCTCACCTTCTTCGAAGCCGAGTACCGCCACAACGTGCGCGTTGCCACCTATCCCAAACCCTACATCGCGCTCGTCGATGGCATCGTCATGGGCGGCGGCGTCGGCGTCTCGCTCCACGCAAGCCACCGGATTGGCGGCGAGAACCTTGCCTTCGCCATGCCCGAGGTTGGCATCGGCTTCTTTCCCGACATTGGCGCCGCCGCACTCCTTGCCGCCATGGACGACCACATCGGCCACTATGTTGCGCTCACTGGCAATCGGTTGGGCCGCGATCATGCCGCCGACCCCGCCGTCGGCCTCGTCACCCACCCCATGCCCTCCGACGTTC
>CAKZYH010000337.1 GCA_937884725.1 uncultured Paracoccaceae bacterium | reverse complement strand
CGTTCGGTTTTCTGTTGTTCCTGGTGCTGCGCGGCCGCTATGCCATCGGCCGCCCACCACAGGCTGCGTTCCCCGCCAGTGACTAATCGACCAGCGTGAGGCCCTGGGACACGCCATCGTCGCAGTGCTCGCCGACGTCTTCTGGACAGATGTCGGGGATGAAGACCGCCATCGGCTCCGGGAGCCCGCGCACGGTGTGGTGCCCGGCGGGCGCCATGCATTCGCCAGCCTCGATGCCAATGGCGGCAACGTCAGCCGACACCAGGAAGTCCCGGCTCAGCGAGCTGCAGAGTGCTGCAAGCCGCGCCGCAATGTTCACGTCACGCCCGATCACGGTGAAATCGAGCCGGTCGCCGCTGCCCACATTGCCAAGGACTGCATCGCCCACGTGCACGGCAATTCCGAAATGAACATCGATGCTCGTGCCGTCAGCGGCGTTAAACGGGCGCCGGTTCCCCGACAACGCTTCGCGCGCTGCGGCAAGCGCTGAGCGGACCCCCGCGCAATCGTCCTCACCCTCCGCGATGGGGAAGATTGCGAGCACCGCATCGCCGATAAACTTCAGGACCTCGCCGCCGCGCGCCACGATGGGTGGGACGACGGAATCATAATACTGGTTGATGATCTCGGCTGTTTCTTCGGGCGCAAACCGGGTCGAGATGTTGGTAAAGCCGCGCAGGTCCGCGATCAGCATGGCCGCCCGGATTGATGTAATCTCGCCCCGGTGAACGGTGCCCTTCAGGATTTCTGTCGCCGGTGCATCACCTACGTAGGCGCTCAAGACGCTGCGCAGCGTTGACCGCAACGTTTTGATTTCAGACACCAGACCCAGCGACGGCAGGATGTCTCGCAAAATGGCGCGGTGATCGTCATTGTAACCGCCCGGATCCTTGGTCGCGATGGTGCAGCTCATGACCCGTTCCGCCTCGGCGCCGGGAATGGGCATGGCGATGTAGTGTACGATGCCGTCTGCGCGCAGCTCGGGCACGATGCCGTACAGCTCGTCGGGCGTGTCGGGGAGAAACAGGTCGATCCAGCGGTTTTGGTCGTGCGCCGCCTTCAGCGGGCTGCGGTCATACAGCCCCTCATCGCGCTGGCTATAGTTGTAACGAAGGAACTCAGTCGGTTGGCCTGGCCGCCAGCGCACGCCAGCGGCGAGCACCGATGGGTTGAGCATCCCAAACGACATGGAAAGGCGGTCGACGGGCACGCCAGCGGCCAGAAGGCGGGCGCCCATGCCCTCCAGCAGCGGCCCGATTTCGAGCCGCGCGCCCTCGTTCACAAGCCAGTCGGCAATGGCTCGACCGTCCACGCTCGCCATCGCCTACCCTTTCTGACGGCAACGCATGGCACGCGCGCCCGGCCCACGCACCATTAGCTGTCTAGGAAGGACCGCAGTTTACGCGAGCGCGAGGGGTGCTTGAGCTTGCGCAGCGCTTTCGCCTCAATCTGACGGATACGCTCACGCGTCACCGAGAACTGCTGGCCGACTTCTTCCAGCGTGTGGTCGGTGTTCATCCCAATGCCAAAGCGCATGCGCAAGACACGCTCTTCACGCGGCGTCAGCGAGGCCAGAACCCGCGTCGTGGTTTCGCGCAGGTTGGACTGGATCGCAGCGTCGATGGGAAGAACCGCGTTCTTGTCCTCGATGAAATCGCCCAGGTGCGAATCTTCCTCGTCGCCAATGGGCGTCTCGAGGCTGATCGGCTCCTTCGCGATTTTGAGAACCTTGCGCACCTTCTCCAGCGGCATCGCCAGCTTTTCCGACAGCTCCTCCGGCGTCGGCTCACGGCCGATCTCGTGGAGCATCTGGCGCTGCGTGCGCACGATCTTGTTGATCGTTTCGATCATGTGCACCGGAATGCGGATCGTGCGCGCCTGGTCGGCAATGGAGCGTGTGATCGCCTGCCGGATCCACCACGTGGCGTACGTGGAGAATTTGTAGCCGCGGCGATACTCAAACTTATCGACCGCCTTCATCAGGCCGATGTTGCCCTCCTGGATGAGATCCAGGAACTGAAGGCCGCGGTTAGTGTACTTTTTTGCGATGGAGATCACGAGCCGAAGGTTGGCCTCCACCATCTCCTTTTTCGCGATCCGCGCTTCCCGCTCACCCTTTTGAACCTTGTTCACCAGCTGGCGGAATTCAGCGATCTCAAGCCCGGTCTGGCTCGCCAGCTGCCGCACGTCTTCGCGCAGCGCAGCGACGGTCGCGGTTTCGTTCTCCACAAAGGTCTTCCAGCCGCGCCCGGGCAGCTCGCTCACGCGCTCCAACCAGTTCGGATCAAGCTCGTTGTGAAGGTAGTGCTTCAGGAAGTCGCCGCGATCGACACCGTAGCTGTCGGCAAGGCGCATCAGGCGCCCCTCGGTCGAGATCAGCCGCTTGTTGATCTCGTAGAGCTGCTCGACAAGGCTTTCGATGCGCTGCGGGTTGAGGAGGAGGCTCTTCATCGACGCCACCAGGTCCTCGCGCAGCTTTTTAGCGCGCTTCACCTGGGCGGACGACAATCCTTCCTCGTCGGACACAGCGGCTTCCACCTGCTGTTCCTGCAGCTTGCGCAGCTTTTTGTAGTTGTCAGCGACCGCTTCAAACGTTTCCAGGACGCGGGGTTTCAGCTCCGCTTCCATGGCGGTGAGGGACATGGACGATTCAAACTCGTCGTCGTCGTTCTCATCCTCGTTTTCGTTCTCGTTTTCCGCTTCTTGCTGCGCCGGTTGCGGCTGCTGGCGGCCCGCGTCGATGGGAATGACGTTCGACGCCACCGGCGGCTGCTCGGCCTCTTCCTGCTGGGCAAGGCGCGCCTGCCCGTCTGGATCGGCGTACGTCGCCTCAAGGTCGATAATATCGCGCAGGAGCACGCGACCTTCGTTCAGCTCATCACGCCAGATGATGATGGCTTGAAAGGTGAGGGGGCTCTCGCAGAGGCCCGCAATCATGAAGTTGCGGCCGGCCTCAATGCGCTTGGCGATGGCAATTTCGCCCTCACGAGACAACAGCTCCACCGAGCCCATCTCGCGCAAATACATGCGCACCGGATCGTCTGTACGCTCGGCAGGCTCGCGCGTCGTGGTCTTGGCGACCGCGCGAGTGGTTCCTGAATCGGCGGTCAATTCGCGCGATTCGGTCTCTTCCTGCTCTTCTTGTTCTTCCTGATCGACAACGTTGATGCCCATCTCGTTGAGCATCGCCATCATATCTTCGATCTGCTCGGAGGACACTTCCTCCGACGGCATCACTTCGTTGAGCTCGTCGTGTGTGACCCAGCCGCGCCGTTTGGCGGTTTTGATCAGCTTTTTGACGGCAGCGTCGTTGAGATCGAGAAGCGGACCGTCAGCACTCTCCTGTGGCGCGTCTTTCTCTTCGACAGCGGTTGCCTTTGTCGCCAAAACAGCCCTCCAGCGTCTGCGCCGTCTCATACGACGCGCCATTGCCGCGCGCAGTCTTCACTGCGTCACGCTGTACCTTGCGGATTTGCCCGCCCATCCAGCGAGCACTAGCCTCCCAGCACGCCCGCTGACCGTCTAAGATAACGCGCAATAGCGATGTCGCAAGCGTTGTGCGTTCAACAGCAACGCAGTGTCCCAAACGCTGTCGCCGCAGCGCCACAGGCGTTCGGCAGCCGGGTACCTCTCTCCATCACGCCGCATCGCCAACCCGCTCCGCCAGAAATGACCGCCGAAGCGCCGCCGCCTCCTCGGCCAACACCCGCTCCGCATCGGCAAGAGCGGTCCGCCGCTCCTCCAGCGCCTGCGTCATCGCGAGCAGCGGCGCGTCGTCCAACCCTCCATGAGCTGCGAAACGAGCGGGCGCTTCCGCCAGTTCACGCGCCGCAGTGCGAATGTTCAATTTCTCCACAAAAACAGTCAGGCTGCGCTGCAAATAGGACGGCGAAGGCTCGCTCGACAGCACCGCAAAGCGCCGGCGCAGCGCAATTCCACCGGCATCAGCGCGCTGACCCCACAGCGGCCCCAGCCATCGCTCCGCACCGCGCGGCAATGCGGCTAGAAGCGCCAGAGGATCCTGCGCAAAGGTCTGTGCGTAGGCCTCATGAAGATCGGCGAGCGCGGCGCGGGTGATGGGCTCTAGCAGGCTGTCTGCCGTCAGCGTTTCGCCAACGCTCTCTATGAGGTTCGGCTGCAGGATCAAAAGCCCGATGACAATTTTCTCCACCTCCGCCATACCCGCATCGGCGGACGCTGGCGGGCGGATCGTTGCGCCGCCGATCCGCTGCGGACGCTGCTGCCGCGCTCCGTCACGGCCGGGGCCGCCGGCACGGCGAGACGTTGAGGTTACCTCGCGGCGCAGCTCAAACGCGCGCTGCCGGAAAAAGTCCCGATAAATCCGGCTGAGCCCTTGATCGGGAATGGATGCCGCGAGGCCGGACAGCCGCTGCTCCATCGCTGCGATGCGCTCAGGCGTCGCGATCCCTTTGGCCGCTTCCCGCTCCACCAGAGCGTCAATCAGCGGTGTGGCGCGCTCCACCAGCGCTTCAAACGCGTCCCGGCCACCATCGCGCACGATGTCGTCAGGGTCCGCCCCGTCGGGCAGCGTCAGGATTTGCGCTGATTTGCCGGACGCCAGCAGCGGTACGATCCGGTCCATGGCCCGGCTTGCGGCCGCGCGGCCCGCCTTATCGCCGTCAAAGCAGAGCACCGGCTCGTCGGCCATCGCCCAGGCAAGCTTCAGCTGCGTTTCGGTGAGCGCGGTCCCCAAGCTCGCCACCACTTCGCCAATGCCGCAGCGCGCGAGCGCAATCGCGTCCATGTAGCCCTCGACCACGAACAGCCGGTTTGCCCGATGGGCCGGGCCTTGGGCGCGGTGCTGGTTGAACAGAACCGAGGATTTATCGAACAGCTCGGTCTGGGGGCTGTTCAGATATTTCGGCTCCCGGCCCACCAGATCGCGCCCACCAAAGCCGATGATTCGGCCTTGGCGATCATGGATCGGGATCATGAGCCGGCCGCGGAACCGCTCATAAAGGCTGCCGTCGTCGCGTCGCAGCACCAAACCTGCGTTGATCATCGCCTCGGCAGACACGCCCTTCGCCTCCGCCCGGCGCAGCAGCACCCCCGCGCTCGACGGCGAGAGGCCAAAGCCGAACTCGCGCCTCACCTCACGGTCAAAACCCCTGCCGTCGGCGTACTGGCGCGCCTGGTCGCCCTGGCTGTCGGCCAGAAACTGGCTATAAAGTTTCGCCGCGGCCTCAAGCCCTTTGCGCGCCGCGGCCCGCCTGCGAATGCCAGGATCGGCCGGCGCCTCCTTCTGCGGCATCGGCACGCCTGCCATCTCGGCCACCTGCGCCACCGCGTCTGGGAACGTCATCCCGTTGTGGTCGGTGAGGAAGCTGAAATGGTCGCCGGACACGTGGCAGCCAAAGCAATAGTACCGCCCCTTGCGGTCCTCCACGTGGAAGGAGGGCGTCTTTTCACCGTGGAACGGGCAGCAGGCCCAAAAATCCCCCTTGCCACGCTGCGATTTGCGCCGATCCCACGACACGGCAGGCGCAATGATGCTCGACAGCGGCACGCGCTGGCGGATCTCGTCGAGGAACTCTGGGGTAAATTTCATGAGAACATATATAGCACAAGCGTGTCGCGAGGCGCGTGTGCGCGGTGCTGATATGCTCGATATCCCCGATCTTCATCGGGGCAGAAAGGTCGTTCAGGGTCGCTTAGGTGAGCATTCCGCGAACCAGAAGGTCCGCACGGCCGGTGTCGATCTGGCCTGGATATCGGGTGTTGAGGGCCGCGATAGTTCGGCTCACATCGCGCAAGCCCGCCGCGCCAATCTCTTTGACCACCTGCGCGCATACCGACTGCAGGGTCGGCTCGTCCAACACCGGCGGCATAAACTCGCGAATAACGTCAATTTCGCGCTGCGCCTCTTTGGCGCCGTCCTCGTTGCCCGCAGCCGCGGCCGCGTCGCGCCTGGTCTCTCGGTGTCGTACCAATGTGCACAGAAGCTTGGTGACTTCCGGCAGGCTGATTTTTTCGCCGCATCCCGTGCAATGGGCTTGGTCCCGATCACGGATCGTCGTCTGAATCAGCCGCAGCGTACACAGCCGGCGACGATCATCGTGTTCAGCCGCATCGCGGATCGCGGCATTCAACTTGTTCCGAACCACCATCATTCACACTCGGTTACATTATGGCG
>CAKZYH010000336.1 GCA_937884725.1 uncultured Paracoccaceae bacterium | reverse complement strand
AAGGCCATCATGGAGCGGGCTGGGGTGCCTGTGGTGCCCGGCTACCATGGCGAGATGCAAGAGCCGGAGTTTTTGAAGCGCAAGGCCTACGAGATTGGCTACCCGGTCCTTATTAAGGCGACGGCGGGCGGCGGCGGCAAGGGCATGCGCCGGGTGGAGAAGGCGCTGGCGTTTGAGGAGGAGCTCGCGGCGGCGAAGCGCGAGGCGGCGGCTTCGTTTGGCGATGATCGGGTGCTGGTGGAACGGTACGTCGACAAGCCACGCCACATCGAGATTCAGATCTTCGCCGACACGCACGGGCGGGTGGTCTCGCTGCATGAGCGCGATTGCTCGGTGCAGCGGCGGCACCAGAAGGTGATCGAGGAAGCGCCGGCGCCGGGAATGACGGACGAGTTGCGCCGCACCATGGGCGAGGCGGCCTGCCGGGCGGCGGAGGCCGTCGGCTATGTGGGCGCCGGGACGGTGGAGTTTATCGCCGAGGGCGGGGCGCTTTCGCCGGGTGGCTTCTTCTTTATGGAGATGAACACGCGGCTTCAGGTGGAGCACCCCGTGACCGAGGCGGTCGTCGGGGCCGATCTGGTGGAGTGGCAACTGCGCGTGGCGGCCGGAGAGCCGCTGCCGCTGGTGGGGGACGTTCCGCCGCCGAAGGGGCACGCTGTTGAGGTGCGCCTTTATGCTGAGGACGCCGATGCGGGGTTTTTGCCCTCGGCGGGGCCGGTGTCGATGGTGCGGTGGCCGGAGGGGGCGCGGGTCGATACCGGCGTTGAGGCGGGCGATGAGGTGAGCCCGCATTATGATCCGATGATCGCCAAGATCATTGTGCACGACGAGGACCGCGAGGCGGCGTTTGAGGCGATGTCGTCGGCGCTTGCCGGGACTGTGGTGCTCGGGCCGACCACCAATTTGGCGTTTTTGCGCGGTGTGGTGGACCACCCTGAAGTGCGGGCCGGGGCGCATGATACTGGCTTTGTGTCGCGGGAGCTTGAGGCGCTGACCGGCGGGCGAGTGTCGGACGGTGCGATTGCGGCGGCGGCGGCGCGGCTGTTGGCGCGCGATGCCAAGCCCGCTCCGGTGCCGGGGCCGTGGGGCGTTGCCGATGGCTTTCGTATTTCAGGCACGGCGGACTATGGCGTTGGGCTGACCGTTGATGGCGAGGCTGAGGTGGCGAGCGTTGATTTCGCCGCTTGCGAGCTGATGTTTCGCGGTGCGCGGCAGGTTTTGGGGCCGGCCGCGCTCGGCGAAATGGAAACGCTGCCTGGCGGGGCGCTGATGCTGCCGGCCGAGGACGGCGGCGCCCATGTGGTTGAGGGCGGGCGCTCGGCGAGCGGTGCGCTGGTGGATCAGCTGTCGCGGACCGCTGAGGCGGGGGAGGCGGCGAGCGCGGCCACTGCCCCGATGCATGGGCGGATCGTGTCGATCTTTGTCTCGCCCGGCGATCTGGTGGAGGCGGGAGCGCGTCTCTTCGCCATAGAGGCCATGAAGATGGAGCACACTGTGAAAGCCGGGGCAGCGGCGGCAATTGTGGCCGTGAAGGCGGCGGCTGGTGATCAGGTGGCGCAGGGCGCTGACGTGATCATTTTGGGACCGGTCGATGCGGATGACGGTGCCGCGATCGTGACGCCCTCTGCCGATGTCGGAGGGGCGGCTGAGCAGCTTGTGGATTGAGGGGATTGTGACAGCGGTGACCCTTGTGGGTCGCTGCGCAGCGCCCCAGCCTTTGGGTCATGACGCTGCATCTCCTCAAACTCGCCGTGGGCGCGCAATCGGTGGACGATCTTCGCGTGCGCAATGAGGGGCGCTCCGAGGGCGCGATGCGGCTGAGCCGGATTACGACGCGGATGGCGCCCAAGCGGGCGGACGAGATCGTCGGCGTCGGGAGCCTCTATTGGGTGGTTAAGGGCGTGGTGGCGGCGCGGCAGGTGGTCCATGCCATTGAGCCGTTTAAGGATTCTTCGGGCGTCTCACGCGTTTGGATCATGCTGCGGCCTGAGGTCACCACGGTACGGCCGCGGCCCTGCCGGCCGTTTCAGGGCTGGCGCTATTTGCGCGCTGAGGATGCCCCGGAGGACTGGGATCTGGGTGCGATTGACGCTGCGATGCCGCCGGCGATGCGGCGCGAACTTGCCGAACTCTGCCTGATTTAGCGCTATCGAAGTCGGTTGCGGCATCGCAACGGTTGGGCCGCACGCAAAGCGCATTATTTCCGGTGCGTGGATAAGAAAAATACACCAGCAGCGCGGCCGTCGTCGCCCACCTCGTCGTCGTCGAGCCGCAGTGAGATTGACGCCTTCATCGAGCGGGCACGCTCGGTGGGCGCACCGACAGCGGGCGGTCGTGGCCGCCTGATGTTTGCGCTCGACGCCACCATGAGCCGTCAGCCGACCTGGGATCGCGCGTGCTCCATCCAGGCCGAGATGTTTTCAGAAGCCGGTGCGGTGGGCGGGCTTGATGTGCAGCTCGTCTATTTCCGCGGGTTCGGCGAGTGCAAGGCCTCGCGATGGGTGTCGGACGCGCATGCGCTGGCCAACATGATGAGCCGGATCGATTGCCGTGGCGGGCGCACGCAGATTGCCAAGGTGCTGGCGCGGGCGCTCGACGAGACGCGCAAGGCGCGGGTGCAGGCGGTCGTGTTCATCGGCGATGCGATGGAAGAGAACGTCGATACGCTGTGTCACCGGGCAGGGGAGCTTGGCCTGTTGAAGGTGCCGCTCTTTATGTTTCAGGAGCGGAACGATCCGGCGGCGGCGAGCGCGTTTAAGGAGATGGCGCGACTGTCTGGTGGGGCGCACTTGATGTTCAACGACAGCGCGGGGGCGGAGTTGTCGAAGCTCTTAAGGGCGGTGGCGGTGTACGCGGCTGGCGGGCGCAAAGCGCTGGAGCAGCGCAAGGCGGGCGGCGATGACGGAGCGCGCCTGCTGCTTGGCAAGCTGTCATGATGTTCTTGTTTGCGCCCTTGCTGGCCGGTGTGGTGCTGGCGGGCGGCCTGGTGATGCTGGGCGCTTGGTTTGTGAAGCAAAATCCGGCGACGTTGGTGACGCGGCTGAAGTCAGCCGGCGGCTGGGCGATGATTGCTGTCGGGGCGCTGTTGATTGCGCGCGGACAGGTGCTGTTGGGGGTTGGGCTGATCTCGGCGGGGCTATCGCGGGCCGGCATTGGCGGCGGATTTGGTGGCTTTGGCCATCCGGGATCGCAACGGCGCAGCGCGGGGCAGGCGTCCAAGGTGCGCACGGCGCGGATCGAGGCGACGCTCGATCACGACACCGGCGAGATGGACGCCGAGGTTTTGGCGGGTCGCCACGAGGGCAAGTTTTTTTCCGCCATGACCGACAGCGAGATTGCCGACGTTTGGCGCGACTGTGCTGCGGACGACGAGAGCCGGCTAATCGTCGAGGCGTACCTCGACCGCCAGCGACCCGGTTGGCGTGAGAGCATGGACGCTGATTTCGGACCGGGGGCGGGCGGCGCGGAGAGCTCTGGCGGAGCGCACACCGGTGCGGCGATGACCGAGGAGGATGCGTATGAAGTCCTTGGTCTGCAAAAGGGCGCGTCGGAGGCGGAAGTTCGGGCCGCTCACCGGCGTCTGATGAAGCAGATGCACCCCGACCAGGGCGGCAGCACGTTTCTTGCTGCCAAGTTGAATGAGGCTAAAGATTTGCTTCTGCGGCGCCGCTGAAGTGTCAAATTCAGGCTCGCCCATCGGCATCGGATTACGCATTACGCCACTCACCGTCATCACGCGGCCGAACAGCTGGCTGCGCATTTGATTGGATTGTGGCTGCAGTGTGCGCGAACAGGGTTAGCGAAGGGTTGGCAAAACGCGAAAATTTGCGTTGTGGACGAATCTAACCCTGCGGGGCGGGCGCCGATCAGGTTGGAAACACCCGATCGGCTTGAGTAGCGCTCCGCTTGAGGACGGTGCTTAGGCGGAAATCACCCAGCAGACGCGCTCCGGTTTGGTGAGGCGCTCGCACGCGGCGCGGGCATCGT
>CAKZYH010000335.1 GCA_937884725.1 uncultured Paracoccaceae bacterium | reverse complement strand
GGACACGCTTGCAATACATTGGCGGCGGCGGAGTTGAGAGCATGGCTCACAAGGACGTCTCAAGCATCGCCGGCTACCATGCCCATGGTTACTTCGACGCGGAAACAAAAAGATACATCACGCGGCATCTGTGAAGCCGCACAGGCCCGCGTTGGTGCCGAAATGGGGCGGATGCATGACAGCTCCAGCGGCCCGAATCCAGAACCCAGTTGTCAGCTCGCCGTCTCGCCTGACGGCTTTGCCGCTGTCGTCAGTTGGTCCTGTGTTCCCGGCAGATGTCGTCGACTGGGAGACACTCTTCCACATGCGCATCGGTGAAGTTGCTCGCATCATGCTTCTCCGCGTCTCCCGACCAGGGAATGAATTTGCGCCAGATTTTAGCACCTCACGGCTTGAGTTCGTGGGAACACAGTATTGATGCTACGATTGTCTTGGGCTTTGCTCGATCGGCGCCGCCTATGACGGCGGGTTGACGTAGTTTCCTGGTGCGTTGGTTAAGCTCCTCACCGCATTGCCGCTGGACCGCGCGGGTGGTCACGAGTTTGCCGCTGACGCTCGGATGTAAGACGAGACAAGCGCAGCGCTCCCTGTGCTGCACTCTCCTGACCAACCAGGATCGTGTGGCTAGCCCGTACGGCGTCAGTCGCGTTCGCGGAGGTGATGTGGCTTGAAGATGACAAGTTGATCACGCCCGCGCTCCTTTGCCTCGTAGAGCGCAAGGTCTGCATTTCTGAGAATGTCGGACGGTACAGCGTGCCACGGCATCGCTTGGCAGGCGCCGATGCTCACCGTGACTTCGCCGCGTCGCAATCCAGCGCATCTAAATCCATGAAACTCTGCTTGAATTCTTGAAAGATAAGATTTCGCCTGACCCATTGTGCCTTCAAGGATGATGGCGAATTCCTCACCGCCCAGTCGTCCGAAAGCGGCCTGTGCTGGCGCAATGATCTCACCGATGAGATTGGCTGTGGCGACAAGCGCGTTGTCGCCAACAATATGTCCATATTTGTCATTTATTTTCTTGAAATAGTCTAGATCAAGTATTGCAATGCAAAAATCTGTCCTGGGGCCGCTTTTCAACTTCTGAGCCAGTCGGCGAATGAAGGCATGGCGGGACAACACTTGTGTCAGTGGGTCCCTTTCGCTGATCAAGAGGACGTCGAGAGCGTTGGCTGTCGCCGCCGCGAGGTTAAACGCGAAGATGAGCTCTTGGTCGGTGAAGGTCCGAGGCTTTGGATCGAGCGCGATCAAGGTGGCGGCAACTGATCCCTGGTCAAGCTGCAAAGGGACACCGAGTGCGGATTGTGCTTTGGGGCCGTCCAACACGAGTGGATCTGTGCGATATAGTTGCAGCGCGGTGAGGTCGTCTATGGCAAGATGGTCTTCCGCCAGGATGGCATCGCGGATGAGTTTGCTGTCCACGCCATGCCACAATCTCGCGCCATCGGTCGTGCCAAGCCACCGAAGACTTGGCGTCTCGATCGCAATTCCAGCATCTTGCATTCGTAGCGCTGACGCAGCCACCGCAGCCATATGGACGAAGTGGTGCGGCGATACCGACTGCAATATTCCGTAACCGGACAGCGCATCAAAGTATGGCGTCGGGGCCACGTCTGATCGCGGGTTGCGATGGTTCGATACGGTCATCCTCTGGCTCCCTCCGTAGAATTGAGACCCAACGAGACTGAGACCAGGACGCGTCCAGTAAAATATAATTTTTGCATCAAATATGTAATCAGGCGGTATTCTGGGCGATATTTCAGAATGTTTAATTATATAATCAAATATAATCAATATTCTGATTTTAAATTTCCTTTAGACAGTATATTACAATTTGAGAATTATCTTAATCAGTAGAAGCCGGCAGGCTCTCCGATGTCGAATACTGGAGATGAGACATGCTGGTGAATCTTCTTCTCTCAACGAACGATGCGCGTCGGCCCACGTCGAGGGGTGGTAAGACGAAGCTTGCGGCCGTTGCGATGTCTGCAGTTGCGTTGTCGATGACGCTTTTCACAACACATCCAGTGACCGCTCAGGCGATCTCCGCGTCATACACGGTGAACCACCACGCCGAGCGAGCGCCTCTTTATGGAATGGGACGCGCCGCGCTCCTCACCACGAGCGAGTGGCGCGCATTCAAGGGGTCATATGTTCGATCGGATGGACGGGTCGTCGACGTCGAGAATGCAGGCGTTAGCCACTCTGAATCTCAGGGTTATGGGATGCTATTTGCGGCGTATGCGAACGATCGGCAGGGCTTTGATCAGATCTGGCGTTTCACTCGGACGCGGTTACAGCGCAGCGACGGGCTCTTCGCTTGGCGTTGGATTGAGCATAGCCACACGCATATCCCTGATTGGAACAACGCATCGGACGGCGATATCTTCATTGCGTATGCGTTGCTTCGCGCCGCGCTGCAGTGGAACGACCCGATGTATGTCTACGAAGCGAGCCGGATCATCGATGCGATCGGGCGCATCCTGATTCGTCGCGTGGATCGGCACACGATTCTCTTGCCGGGCGTGCATGGTTTTGAAGCAAAGCGTAACAGGCGCGGCCCGGTCACCAACCTGTCATACTATTTTTATGCGGCATTCGAATTGTTTGAGAAGGTTCGACCGGAGTATCCATGGCGAGAACTAACAGCAAGTGGCCGTGAGTTGACGCGGCTTGCCCGTTTCGGCCGATATCGTCAGGTGCCGGATTGGGTGAGCGTTGATACACAGACGGGCTATCCCCACATCGCCCGTGGTTTTGAGCCGAAGTCCGCGTATGACGCGGTGCGCATTCCTTTGTACATGGCGTATTCGGGGCTACCGGCTGACGACCTTCAATCGTTCGATGCGGCTTGGGCTCATTTTTCTGACGGAGTGCCGCGCGAGGTCAATTTTCAGGGACGAACGCCACCAACTCGCATGAATGACAGCGGCTACCGCTACATTGCTCAGCTCACAGCCTGTCGGGTGCGCGGCGTTCCGATCACTGGACCAGACCGGAGCTTTCGACCGACGACCTACTTCAGTTCCAGTCTTCATCTGATTGGGCTCATCGCGGCCCGACGTCATAATCAGGGCTGCGGAGAGTATTGGACAGCAGCGGCAGTCCAACGATCGCGCCCGATGGTGGCAACCAATTAGCGCATCGGTTCGGTGCGCCGCGACACGTTCTAGCCAAAAATATTACCGTGTCGCCCTAGACTGGCCGCAATCTTGCCATAGACCAACAAAAGGTTGTGGAAGGCGAGGCCCTGGCGTGCCCATCTGGCACGCCAGCCTGATAGACGGAGTTATCGGGATATGTCGCTGAGCACTGGTATTCGACCAAACTTTGTGGACCTAACATCGAATGCTAGGCCCAAAAATGTTTTGGTTGTTGAAGACGATCCCGGTATCCGTCACGTCATTTCAAGTATTTTGAACTCTGCAGGCTTTGCTATTTTTGAGGCTGATGGGGTGCAATCTGCGGTCGAGATCGCTAGCCATACCGACATAATCGTGGCCGTGATCGATTTGCATTTGGCGGACGGGGATGGCCTTGAGCTGACCCGCAAACTATCAAATACCCGAGATATCGCGACGATTATCGTATCGGGGCAGGCCAGTCCGGTGGATCGAACCATTGGGATTGAGGTCGGCGCTGATGACTACATGGCAAAGCCGTTTGACGCTCGCGAGCTTTTGGCACGTGTGAAGCGGCAAGCATCTCGAATGGCACGGTTTCGGGACACACCCGAACCGGCAGAAACGGGCGAAAACCACCCCAATCAGCCGCTCGGCGAGTGGACTGTGGACTTCGCAAGGCGGCGCGTCACGAGCAACGACGGCCGCCAAGCCAGGCTCAGCGATGCCGAGTTCCGTGCCCTTGAGGCTTTGCTCATACAGCGCGGGACGATCGTCAGCCGTGATGACATTCATGAGGCGGTTGTCGGGCATCGGGACCGAGACCCATTAGATCGACGCGTCGATGTGTTGATATCCTGCATACG
>CAKZYH010000334.1 GCA_937884725.1 uncultured Paracoccaceae bacterium | reverse complement strand
AACACCTACGCCTATGAGAGCGAGCCGCTCGTCAAACCCACCGGGTTTCGCGAGTACGACGCGCGCTGGCTGTTTGGGCCCGAACTCAACCTCATGGGGGTCCAGGCGCTCGGCATGGGGATCGGGACGCTGCTGGGCGAAATGGGCAAGCCCCGCGAAATCGTGACGGGTCACGATTTCCGCTCCTACTCCTCGTCCATCAAGACCGCCCTCATCCAGGGCATGATGGCCGCCGGCTGCAAGGTCTACGATATCGGCCTCGCCGTGACGCCGATGGCCTACTTCGCTCAGTTCGAACTCGATGTGCCGGCCGTCGCCATGGTCACCGCCAGCCACAACGAAAACGGCTGGACCGGTGTCAAAATGGGCGCCGACCGCCCGCGCACCTTCGGCCCCGACGAAATGGGCCGCCTGAAAGAAATCGTCCTTGGCGCAGCCTTCGACCTTCCCGGCGGCGGCTCCTACGAATTCGTGCCCGACTTCCCGGCCCGCTACATCGCCGACATCACCAAGGGCCGCACCGTCAAGCGCCCGCTTAAAGTCGTCGCCGCCTGCGGCAACGGCACCGCCGGCGCCTTCGCCCCCGAAGTCCTCGAAAAGCTCGGCGTCGACGTCATCCCCCTCGACACTGAACTCGACCACACCTTCCCGCGCTACAACCCCAACCCCGAAGACCTGGAAATGCTCCACGCCATCGCCGCCGCGGTGAAGGAAAACGGCGCAGACGTCGGCTTCGGCTTTGATGGTGACGGCGACCGCTGCGGCGTCATCGACGAAAAGGGCCAGGAGATCTACGCCGACATCATCGGCGTCATGATTGCCCGCGACCTCTCCAAAATCACGCCCAACGCCCAATTCGTGGTCGACGTAAAATCCACCGGCCTCTTCAACACCGACCCGGTGCTGCAACACAACGGCGCGAAGACCGACTACTTCAAAACCGGCCACAGCTACATCAAGCGCCGCGTCAACGAGTTGGGCGCCGTCGCTGGCTTCGAAAAATCCGGCCACTTCTTCTTCAACGAGCCGCTCGGCCGCGGCTACGACGACGGCCTCGTCTCCGCCATCGCGATCCTGGAAATGCTCGACCGCAACCCCGACAAAACCATGTCGGACCTGCGCGGCGAACTCCAGAAAACCTGGCAAACGCCGACCATGAGCCCCCACTGCGACGACGAGATCAAATACGACGTCATCGACAAGGTGGTGAAACGCTTTGAAGGCATGCACGCCGCCGGCGAGCCGGTCGCGGGCCAAAAAATCGCCGACCTCATCACCGTGAACGGCGTGCGCGTTGTCGCCGAGGACGGCACCTGGGGCCTGGTGCGCGCCTCCTCCAACAAACCCGAACTCGTCGTCGTTGTCGAAAGCCCCACCAGCGAAGAAAACATGCGCGCCATGTTCAAAGCCGTCGACAGCGTCCTGCGGGAGAATCCCGAGGTCGGCGCCTATAACCAAACGATCTGATCAATCTCAGCGACCGCCCATTAACCATCCCGCCCAAAAGGATGTGACGCCCTTGGCTCAGCGCGCGACGTTAACCTGGCACCAATGCGAAAGCGCGAGTGTCGGACGCAATGAAATCGTCGAACAAGGGTCGGCACACCGTGCGAAACGGGCTGAGAGTTCAGCAGCGCACCAGCGCACAAAAACCCCGGACAGAGATGCTGTCCGAGCTGCCGCTGGTCGCGATCTTGCTTGTTGCGGCGGTGCTGGTGGCAGCGCTCGCAGCCGGCGGTCCCGTCCTGGACGTCTTAGGCGATCTTACCCAAGGCTGATCGCGTCGGAGGGCGTCGCCCCATGCTGACCGAAGCCCTCGACATCGACCGCTCCACCCCCGTCCACGGCGTCACCAAGGCCGACGCCGACGCATTCTTGTCCCGCCTCCCCGCCGAACACGCGACCTTCGCCAAAGCCTCCGCCTTCAGCGGCGCCCGCGGCCAAGTCCTCGCGCTCCCCGACGCTGCGGGCCGATTTGCCATGGTCCTCATCGGCCTTGGCGACGCCCCCGACCCGTTTGCCGCCAGCGCCATCAACCAGTTCTCGGAGGGCACATTCTCCCTCGGCGAAGGCTGGTCTGACCCCAACCTCTCAGCGCTCGGCGTCCTCCTCGGCAACTACCGTTTCGACGCCTACAAGTCGCAAAAAGCCAAGACCCACCAGCTGGTGCGCCCCACTGGCGTCGACGGCGCAGACCTTGCGCGCATCGCCGAAGGCGTGACCCTCACCCGCGATCTCATCAACACGCCCGCCAATGATCTTGGCCCCGCCGAACTTGCCGACGCCGCCAAAGCGCTCGCCAAAAAGTACGGCGCGTCCCTCACCATCACCGACGGCGAGGCGCTGGAAGACGGCTTTCCCATGATCGCCGCCGTTGGTGCAGCATCCACCCGCCCCCCGCTCCTCATCGACTTCACCTGGGGCCCCAGCGACGGCGCGAAAATCACGCTCGTCGGCAAAGGCGTGGTGTTCGACACCGGCGGCCTCAACATCAAGCCGGGCAACTCCATGGCGCTGATGAAAAAGGACATGGGCGGCGCCGCGCAGGCGCTCGGCCTCGCCTCCATGATCATGGACCGGGGCCTGCCCATTCGCCTGCGCGTTCTCATCGGCGCCGTCGAAAACGCCATATCCGGCGTCGCCTTCCGCCCCGGCGATGTTCTGCGCTCGCGCAAAGGCCTCACCGTGGAGATCGGCAACACCGACGCCGAAGGCCGCCTCGTGCTGGGCGACGCTCTCGCCTTCGCCGACGAGGAAAGCCCCGACCTCATGGTCGACTTCGCGACCCTCACCGGTGCCGCCCGCGTTGCCCTCGGCCCCGACCTTCCGGCCTTCTATACCAAGGACAAAGCGCTCGCCGACGACCTCACCCTCACCGGCGAGGACGTCGCCGACCCCATCTGGCCCATGCCGCTGTGGCCCCGGTACGAGCGCTGGCTCTCGTCCTCGGTCGCCGACATCAGCCACATCTCGTCCCAGCCCTTCGCAGGCTCCATCACCGCCGCCCTCTTCCTGCAGCGCTTCGTGGAGAACGCCCGGTCCTACGCCCACTACGACGTCTACGCTTGGAACGCGGAGGCGCGCCCCGGCAGACCGAAAGGCGGCGAAGCCCAAGGCATCCGAGCACTCTACCAATGGCTATGCGTGCGCTACGGCGACTAGAGCGCAACACTACCGGCCCGATGCACCTCTCTAGCGGCGTGCGGCTTCCCGCACCTGTGACAGCCGCCGGACATTGTGCTCCTCTAAAGGCAGTACGCGGCGCATAGGGAGAGGCACCGCTGCGGGAGGTGCACGCTCATGGCTCTAGGTCGCTTCGTCCTACCGGCGCTCTTGGTGATCACCATCTTGGGCGTGGTCTGGATCGGGGGTCTGCGCGTCTTTGTGCTGAGCCCGCACCTCAACCAGCCCAAAGCCGGCGCCGCCCTCGTGTGGGGCGTACCCACCCTCAGCCTCATCGATAGCCCAGACAGCTTTTGCGAGCGCGAGCTGGGCGATATCTCCTCCATGTGCCGCCGCCTCGTGGTGCGCAAAGTGCGCGA
>CAKZYH010000333.1 GCA_937884725.1 uncultured Paracoccaceae bacterium | reverse complement strand
ACGATCTGCCGGTCCTGTTCGGAGTTGGCGGCGTTCCCGACAAAGCTGCGGTCGATCTTCACCTCGGTGATGAATGGCTCTCGAATGTGGGCAAGAGAGGCGAAGCCAGTGCCAAAGTCATCGAGCGCCATCCGGTAGCCTGCCGCGGACAGTCCCTTGAGATTGTCATAGACTTGCGGGCGGTCGCGGATGAGGACGGTCTCCAAAATCTCAAACACGATGGCCTTGGCGGGGACGTTCGCCCGCTTGCGCAGCATCTCCACGAGCTCAATGAGATCCGCGCGATCAAGCTGCTGCGCGTTGAGGTTCACGGCCACATGGTTGAACGCAAGCCCTTTGGCTGCCCATGACCCGACGGCGTTGAAGGAGCCAAACAGCGCAACGTCGGAAAGGAGTGCGCCAACGTCCTTATCCTCCAGCGCCTGATAGAATGCCCCCGGCGTGAGGACGCCGTCAGTGGGATGGACCCATCGCAGCAGAGCCTCGAAGCCTTTGATCCGCCCGGTATGAAGGTCGATTTTTGGCTGGAAGAAGGGCTCGAACTCCCGTGCCGCCACACCTTTTCGGACCCGTGCTATCAACGTTCTGTGCTTGTCCTGCGCCATCCGGACATTTTGGTCGAACCGGCAGACGCGGGTGACACCGTCGCCTTGGCGCACGTCGATGAGGGCTTGTTTGCAGGCCCTAAGGAGGTCGTCGGGCGAACTGCCATCTTCCGGGCATACCGCCACGCCCAGGGAGCATGACAGCACAACGACACCCGAGCCGGTTCTGACTGGAACGTTGAGCGCCGTCGCAATCCGCTCGGCCCGGTCGAGAATACCTTCAGCGTTGGTGCAGCGGTGCAAGATGACAGCGAACTCGTCACCGCCCAGCCGCACAACGCTGTCGGTACTGCGGACCATGGACGTGAGGCAGCGCGCGACGAAGCGCAGGATATCGTCGCCAGCGGCGTGGCCGTACTCAATGTTGATCGCGCGGAACTCGTCCACGTCGACAATGATGAGGCCCACCAGAAGGTCCTGGCTGGTGGCCGTCGCAACGGCGTCGGTCAACACCTCATCGAAGGCTGCGCGGACCAGCGTGTTGGTGAGCGCGTCGTGCCGGCCCTTAGGTTTATCGCTGCCGTGTGCGCCATCCTGCGCAGAAAGCTCGCGCAGCGTGGCAATCCAGTAGGTGGGGATGCCCCGATGGACGACGGTTTGGGCAACGATGTGGACTTTGCGTTCCGAGCCCTCAGGATCCGCGAAGGTCTGGACCGCTTCAAGGTGTTCCGGCGAGACCGATGATCCTTCGATGGTGCGTGTGAGGGCAGCCCCGGCTGGGCCGGAGAGCCAAGCGGCGAATGCTGCGGTGGAGCGCAACGGTGCCTCGCCGATCATGGAGCGGACTTCATCGCCGGCTGTGAGGGCGTTGGCCTCAAAATCGTAGGTGACGGTGCCTATTCTCCCGTCCGACGTGGACGCGTTTAGCTGGAGAAGCTGAGCCCTGATAGTGGCGAGAGCGATGGCTCTTGCGTCCACATCACTCGTCCATTGGCCCATAATGGCGCGGGCCAGTCTGGCGAATTTGGCGTGGTGCGGTGAATTTTCGCGGGGGAAGGTGTCGATGATGGCAATGAGGACCGATCCGGCCGGGCAGGCTACGCGAAAGCCGTAAAGCCACCGAATGGGTTCCGCGAGGCCCGGGCGCAAGACCTGAGGGCCGCGAGCAAGTTCGGAGATGCCGGGAAATGCGCCTCTGAGATTGCACCAGGCGGAAAGGAAAACAGCGCGCTCTGCTTCGAGCGTGCAGTGGGCGTCGGCGCGGCCTTCGAACTCTGCGATCACGCAGGGCGCTGAAAAGGCAATTGCCAATTCCTCGCCGAGGCGGAGCGCTTGTGTAATCGCGATGCTCGATCGTTCGACCGCGCCCGCGGTGGTGGCCTCCTCACCATCGTGTGGTGCGAGGAAGGCCGAGGCGTGTTGGCCCGGCCCGTCCGTTGCCTCTTGAGTTTGCCCTTTTGGGCCGATGGCAGGCACCGGCCCGCCCGCCACAAATCGCACTGCGCAGTCTCCGTGCCA
>CAKZYH010000332.1 GCA_937884725.1 uncultured Paracoccaceae bacterium | reverse complement strand
CATGAGAGTGTGGTTGTGGGTGCCGCCGCCTGACGCGATGACGGTCGCGGGGCGGGCGGGCAAGTGCGCGATGATCCGGCCGAGGGACGCGGCGGAGAAGGCGGTGAGCGTTGCGATGCGGTCCTCGAAGGCGAGGTGTGCGACGGGCGCGGGGTCGAAGGCGTCCCGGTCGAGGGATTTTGGGAGCGGCGCGGCGAAGTAGGGATGGCTGAGGAGCGCGGCGAGTGCCTTGGCATCCACGCTGCCGGATGCTGCGATGGCGCCGCCGGCGTCGAACTTTGCGCCGCGCTCGGCCACGGCGTCATCGATGAGGGCGCTCGCGGGGCCAGTGTCGCAGGAGAGCAGCGTGTCGCCGTCGATGAAGGTGATGTTGGCGACACCGCCGAGGTTGATGACCATGGCGGGTTCGGGGAGTGCTGCGGCGCGGACGAGGGCGGCGTGGTAGATCGGGACCAGCGGGGCGCCCTGCCCGCCTGCGGCGACATCGGCCTGGCGCATATCGACGATGACCGGGAGCCCGAGGTCGGCGGCCATGGCCTCGCCGTCGCCGAGCTGGACTGTCAGGCGACGCCCGGGGGCATGGAAGACGGTTTGGCCGTGCCAGCCGACCACATCCGCGGTGGCGCTCAGGGCGGCGATGGCGGCGGTGTGTTCACGGGTGACGAGGGCTTCGGCGCGGGCCATGGCTGGTGTGCGCTCGTGCGCGGTCGAGACGTGACGGGCGTCGGCCATGGCCTCGCGTAGTGCGGATTTGGCGGCTTCGCTGTAGGGGACGGTGTGGTTTTGGCCGCGGGTTATGCGGCGTTCGCCGTCGGTTTGGATGACGGCGACGTCAATGCCGTCCATGGATGTGCCGCTAATGCAGCCGATGGCGGTGAGGCCGCCGGCGGCGGCACGGGCGGCGAGGCTGTTGCGCTCCTGCGCTGATGGTGCCATCGCACGACCCGTACCCGCCTCTGAGACGCCTGCTTCCCACATGCCGACCTCCGAAATGCCACGATCTGACTTTTTGCACACGCTGACCAGCCGCGGCTTTATCCACCAGATCAGCGACACCGCTGCGCTGGATCAGGCCGCGCGCGATGGCGTGATCACCGCCTATATCGGTTTTGACTGCACCGCACCAAGTCTTCACGTGGGCTCGCTGGTGCAGATTATGATGTTGCACTGGCTGCAGCAGACCGGGCATCGCCCGATTGTGCTGATGGGTGGCGGCACGACGCGCATTGGCGATCCGTCGGGCCGGGACACCACGCGGCAGATCCTGACTGTGGACGCGATCGAGGAGAACAAAGACTCGATCTTTCAGATCTTTGAGCGGTTTTTGACATTCGACGACAGCCCCACTGGCGCGATCAAGGACGACAATGCCGAGTGGCTGACGACGCTGGAGTACGTACCGTTCTTGCGGGAGGTGGGGCGGCACTTTTCGGTCAATCGCATGCTGACGATGGACTCGGTGAAGCTGCGGCTGGAGCGCGAACAGCCGCTGACGTTCTTAGAGTTCAACTATATGATTTTGCAAGCGTATGACTTTGTTGAGCTTTATCGCCGCCACGGCTGCCAGCTGCAGATGGGCGGCTCGGACCAGTGGGGGAACATTGTCTCCGGCATTGATCTGGGGCGGCGGATGGCCGGGGCGGAGCTTTTTGCGCTGACGACGCCGCTGATCACTACAGCGTCGGGCGCGAAGATGGGTAAAACGGCTGATGGGGCGGTGTGGCTGAATGCTGACCGCACGAGCCCGTATGACTATTGGCAGTACTGGCGCAACACTGCGGACGCTGACGTGGAGCGCTTTTTGAAGCTGTTTACGACGCTGCCGCTCGACGAAGTGGCGCGGCTGTCGGCGCTGGGCGGCAGCGAGATCAACGAGGCGAAGAAGGCGCTTGCGAACGCCGTGACCGCGCTGGTGCATGGTGAAGCGGCGGCAGAGGCGGCAGCAGCGACGTCGGCGGCTACCTTTGAGAGCGGCGCTATCGATGAGGGATTGCCGACCGCTGAGGTGCCGATTGCCGAACTCTCCGCTGGGGTTGGCGTTTTGGCGGCGTTTGTGCGGGCTGGGCTTGCGAGCTCCAACTCTGAGGCGCGGCGCGCTGTGCAGGGCGGCGGGGCGCGCGTGAACGACAATAAGCTCGACGACCCCACACGCACGCTGACCGAAGCGGATCTGCAGGGCGATGTGATTAAGCTGTCGGTGGGGCGGAAGAAGCACGCGCTGCTGAAGGCGGTATAGGCTTAGCCGTCAGTTCGCGGTCTGGAACTCGAAGATGCGCCGGAAGATGCCGGGTGCGATGGCGCTGATCGGGTTTACGACCAGCGTCGGGTTGTCGATGTTGCCGACGAGCTTGAAGGTGACCCCGATGAGGCCGCCTTTGTCGCCGCCCCCCAAGATGCCGCCCAGGATGGGTAAGCGCCCGAACAGGTTGTTGACGCCGTAGGCAGGGATCAGCGTGCCGGCGATATCCATCTGTTGCCGGTCCAGATCGATGGTGCCGCTGGCGGTGCCGCCGACCACCGTGCCGCGCAAAATGGCTTCGTTGACTTGGATGCGCCCGCCGGTCTTGCGGAAGTCGATCATGAGGCGTTCGAACGGTAGGCCGTCGCCGTTGTTGCCCGGCCGGAAGGACAGCGGGAGGGGGTTGCGGCCATCCTCATCGAGCGCGCGGTTGGTGGTGGCGATGAGCTGCTCCAGGGAGCGTTCGCCGGACAGCACGAAATCGGTCGCCATGCGCCGGCCGGTCATAACGCCATCCGATGCGAGGCGGGCATCCAAAGTGGTACGGCCACCGTCCATGCGGTCATAGATCCCAAGTGCCGACAGGGCGCGGCCAAGCTCTGTGAGATCGGCCTGGAGCGTGCGTGGTCCGCCGTTGTTGGGCGATACGCTGACCGCGAATGAGCCCGCTGCAGTGTCGTCGAAACGGCCGCTTGCCGTGAGGGCGGCAATGCGTTCGCCGTCATACTGGCCCTTCACATCAAGGTCGCCGATGATGCCGTTGTTGGCCACGAGGACCCGCCGCGCTTCAAGGTCCAGGTTGATCGCCGGGCCGGCACCGTTGTCGCCGCCGCCATCGCTTTGGCTTCGCATGTCTTCGATGATCTGACGCGCATCGAACCGGTCGGCGACGAGCGCCACGTCGTAGCGTCTGCCCGTGCGCCCCACCCTTCCGCGCAGCCGATCCCCCTCCGACAGAGCGAGCTGGTTGATGGTCGCGGTGCGCAACGCGCCATCGCGGATCGCGAGATTGCCGGCGAAAAACGCGCCGGCGCCATCTAGCCGAATTTCGGTGACGTCGAGCGCATCGGTGTCGCCATTGACGACAGCCTCGCCCTCCATCGCAACGCCTGCCGCCTTGCGAAAGACAGGCAGCGAAATGGTGGCCCGTGTGAGGTCCGCGGAGACCGTGCGCTGCTGCGTGGCGGTTTGCTCCACCGTCAGCGTCACTGGACCGCGCAGGGCATTTCCGGTGTCGAAGCCGCGGCGCGCGCGTTCCTCATCGGTCACGATAAAGCGGGCCGCGCCCGACTTTCCTCCTGCAAACAGCTCGTTGTAGTTCACGTCGATGGTGAGACCGTCGATGGTGGCGCGGCCTCTGGCTGCAACTCTGCGCGCGTTGAGGAGCACCTCTAAGTTAGCGCGTGAAATAACTTGCCCGCCTATGGGAACGCTGGAGCTGGCATCCCTGAGCTGCGCATCGATCGACCAGCTGCGCTGATCCATCGTGACCGCCGGGCCAAGCGGTGTGGTCATTCTGGCGACCGCGTTAACGGTGCCGGTTACGTCCTCGGGAGAGACGTTAAACCCTTCTGCCGCTTCGATCTTCAACTCATCAGCCAGTTCGACGACGGCGCTGAGATCACCCTCTACGCTGGCCGAGATCCGGGCTTTCGCGTCCGGCCCAGTTTCTGGAATGCGCAGTGTGGCTTCGGTAATGGCGAACCCGCTGCCCTCTCCCACGGGCAGGCGACCGCCACTAAACTCGGCAGTCAGCCGTCTGTCCCGCACCGTGATGACGCCGTCCATCGCTTGTGCCGCAAGCGGAAGCCCAGGAGCGCTGAGCACGGCTTTGCGGACGGTCGCATCAACGGTCAAACCACCGTCGATCAGAAGGTTGGTGCTGGGGTCTCCGTCAAGCATCCGGGGCGTGAGCGCAAAGTCGAGATCAGCGCTCACAAGAACACCGCCCATCACCGTATCGCGGATGGCTTTGCGCGGCTGATAGACGAACGCAATGGGCCACGCCTTCATGAGTTCGTTGATGGGCGCAGAACTGATGTGGGCGGCACCTGCCAGGCGCCGGCCATCCTCTGAGACGATGAACGTCATCACCGCATCGGCCCGACCGAACGGCAGATCGGCGGACGCGCGTTCGAAGTGGATGATGCCATCGCGAGGATCGACACGCCCTTCGGCGAACAGATCCGCGATCACGGGCGGGCCTTCGACGTCTTCGGCATCGAGGACGGCGTCGGGCGCCCGCAGCACGAAGGGCCAGGCCTCATCGCCCGCTGTCGGTGGCTTCAGCGTTCCGGTGGCTTCGACGACGGTACCGCCGGCGACAAACTTCGCATGGGTGAGCGACACGACACCGTCGGGTGAGATCGAGATGCTCGCCGCCGCGCTGTCGAGCCGGCGCACAGGATCGCGGGCAAAGCGAACAACGCCGGGGCCGACGTTCAGCTGAATGTCGGCCCGTTGGAAGACGCCCTCAGCGTTGACGCGGCTGACGAGCGAGGCCTCCGTCGCAAAACCGGAGCGGATCGGGCCGCCGCCGCCAAGGTCCGTGGGAGTGACACCGTTGACGGACGCTGACACCACGCCGGCATCGGCCTGGAAGGTTAGGGCGATGGAGGCGCGGCCTTCGCGCGCGATGGCGTCGGCGGTGGCGGTGAAGCCGTCGCCGTCCACGATGAGTTCGGCGTTCAGATCGCGAAATACGCGTGCGGCCGACAGGTCGGCCCCGGCGGTGATGAGCTGAAGCCGCGCGCCTTTGACGCTGACGCGGCGCAGACCAGTGCGGGTCAATTGGCCGCTGAGCTGACGCAAGGTCTCGCCGAGGTCGCCGAGCGCTTGGTTGGGGCGGGGTAAGCCGATCTCAGAGTTGCCGGCACCGGCTCTGGCGTTGATACGCATTCCGGCGAACGTGACTTCGCGGCCCCAAAGGCCGGCATCGAAGGTCAGGCCATCGGCGCGCGCGCTGACAGCGTCGGTGCGCACGGAAAAGCCACGGCCCACAAAGCGCAGGCTGAGGCCGCGCAGCTGCACGGAGACGGCGTCCAAGGTGACCGGGCTTTTCAGGGCGGCGCTGGCGCGCTCGCTCACCCACTGCGCGGCGGGGATTGCGACGGGTGCAATCATCAGACGGAGCAGAATGACGAGGACGAGGACCAGGCCGGCGGCCAAGATCCAGCCGTTGCGGCTCAACCGGAGGGGGCCGGTGCTCAGTTGCCTGAGGGTTTGCCGCACTGCCTCGATCGCTTGCCCCCTTTATCCGCGCGCGAAACGCCCTTTGTTGCTGAGGAGTGAAGGCGACGTTTTCGGACCGCCATCGCATGTTTCGCGCCAATGGGACTGACACAATGAGCGAGCCAACGGAAGGCGTTCCTGCGCCGGACTTCACCCTTCCAGGGGATAGTGACAGCACAATCACGCTATCGGAATATCGGGGAAAACCGGTAGTGGTGTACTTCTACCCCAAGGACAACACGTCGGGCTGCACCAAGCAGGCGGAGAGCTTTGAAAGCTTGCTTGGCGAGTTTGAGAACGCTGGGGTTGCGATCATCGGGATTTCGCCGGATCCGGTGAAGAGCCACGATAAGTTCAAGGATAAGCTCGGCTTGTCCTTTCCGCTGGGATCGGATGGGGATCAAGCGGTGTGCGAGGCCTATGGCGTGTGGAAAGAGAAATCCATGTACGGCAAGAAGTACATGGGCGTGGAGCGCTCGACCTTCCTGATCGACAAGGACGGGACGATTTCCAAGGCATGGCGCAAGGTGAAGGTTCCGGGACATGCGGAGGCGGTGCTGGCGGCGGCCAAGGCGCTGTAGCGCTGCCGTTTGCGTCGCTCGCTGATGCGGCGGCGCAAATTGTTGGCGAGCCGGAACCCGCTGAGAAGGCGCGGCTGACGCGCCTTGCGCGGGAGGCCTGGCTTGGCAGGACACTGTCGCTGCGGCGGGCGACGCTTGACCGGCCGATGCCCGACCGGCCGGGGCGTCCTGCCGCGCCGAAGCTGTTGCCGCCGCGGGCGATGCCACGGCGCTCGTTGACGGGCGCTAAGGGGCGAGTGGCGTTTCTCCACGCCATTGCGCACATTGAGCTGAATGCCATGGACTTGGCGTGGGACATTGTGGGCCGGTTTGCCGGGGAAGGCATGCCCCGCTCCTTCTACGACCAATGGACGCGGGTGGCGGCGGAAGAGGCGCTGCATTTCGGGCTTTTGTCGGAGCGGATGGCGGCGTTTGGCGCGCGCTATGGCGATTTGCCGGCGCACGATGGGCTGTGGCAGGCGGCTGAGGCGACGGGGCACGATCTGACCGCGCGCCTTGCGGTGGTGCCGCTGGTGCTTGAGGCGCGCGGGCTTGATGTGACGCCCTCGATGGTCGCGACGTTTCGCGGCGCGGATGACGATGCGACGGCGGACGTGCTTCAGCGCATTTATGATGATGAGAAGGGCCACGTTTATGTGGGTGCGGCTTGGTTTCGCTATTTGTGCGACCGGCAGGGGCGCGCGGCGGAGCCGGCCTTTCATGCGTTGGTGCGCAAGCATTTTCGCGGTGCGCTGAAGCCGCCGTTCAATGATCGTGCACGCTCGGAGGCGTGTTTGACGCCTGGCTTTTACCGGCCGCTGGAGACGGTGCGGACATGAGGGTCCTCGCGCTGGCCGTCATCGCAGCTTTGTTTGGGGCAGGCGCGTGGGCGCAGCCGGTGAAGCCAGCGCAGGAGGCGGAGCGCGGCGACAGCATTGGCGAGTTCATCAACGCGCTGCCGCGGCGAAAGCCTCGCCCGCCTGCGGCGAGCCCAGAGCCTGTGGTGCGGGAGCGTGCCAGGGCGGGTCGTCGGCCGGCGGGTTCGGCGTCTGGGTGTGAGGCGCAGCTGGCGGCGCTTGGGGTGCGGTTCAGTGTGGCGCCTGCGATTAAGCAAGGGGCGTGCGGGGCGCCGCGGCCGCTGCGGGTGACCGCGATTGGTGATGTGGCGCTGAAGCCGGCCGCGACCGTGCGCTGCCCTGTGGCGCTGTCGACGGCGGGGTGGCTGAGCGATGTGGTTGAGCCGGCGGCGCGGCGGCACCTGCGCAGTAAGGTCGCGGAGGTTTATGTGGCGGCGAGTTATGCGTGTCGGCGGCGAAACAATCTGTCCACCGGTCGGCTATCGGAGCATGGGCTTGCCAACGCCATCGACGTGCGCGGCTTTCGCCTAGAAAACGGGCGCGAGTTTGCCGTGGCGCCTGCGCGGACCCGGCGCGGGAGGCAGGTGCGCTTTCAGAAGGCGATCCGCGAGGGGGCGTGCGAGCACTTCGGCACGGTTTTGGGGCCTGGGGCGGACGCGTTTCACGACGACCATCTGCACTTTGATATGCGCCAGCGCAGGCGGGCTTTTTGCCGCTAAAGGTCGTGCTGGTACTTGATGAAGGGGGTTAGGGTGGCGATGCGGTCGTAGAGCTGGCGGGCGGTCTCGTTGAAGTGCTGGGTGGTCCAGTAGACGTTGGCGGCGCCGTGCTCTTCGGCGAGGTGGTAGACTGTTTCGATGAGCTTGCGGCCGATGCCCTGGCCGCGGACTTCAGGGTCGGCGAAGAGGTCTTGTAGGTAACAGACCGGGGCGATTTTCCAGGCGTGCGGGTGGTAGAAGTAGTGGACGAGGCCGACGGGCTTGTCGCCGACCACGGCGAGGCGGCCGCGCGGTGCGTTGGGGTCGTCCGACAACAGGCGGGCGAAGGTGGTTTGGTAGACGTCCTCGCCGACCGACGAATTGTAGAATGTGAGGTAACCGGTCCAGAGGCGGCGCCACTCGGCTTCATCATCGTGGGTGATGGGGCGGATCATTACCTCACTCGACATCGCTGACATCGGCCTCCGTGCCGTAGGCGCGCTGGGCGAGCGCGGCTTCCATGAATGGTGTGACCTCTCCATCGAGCACGTCGCCGGGGGCGGTGCTTTCCATGCCGGTGCGCAGGTCTTTGACGAGCTGGTAGGGCTGGAGGACGTAGGAGCGGATTTGATGGCCCCAGCCGATATCGGTTTTGGCGGCCTGGTCGGCGGCGGCTTTTTCCTCGCGCTTTTTCAGCTCCGCCTCGTAGAGCCGGGCGCGCAGCATGTCCCACGCGGTGGCGCGGTTTTTGTGCTGGCTGCGCTCGTTCTGGCAGGCGACGACGATGCCGGTGGGGGTATGCGTGAGGCGGACGGCCGAATCGGTGGTGTTCACATGCTGCCCGCCGGCGCCGGACGCACGGTAGGTGTCAACGCGCACATCGCTCTCGTTGATCTCGATGTTGATGGTGTCGTCGATCACCGGGAAGATGGTGACCGCGGCGAACGAGGTATGGCGGCGGGCGTTGCTGTCGAACGGTGAGATGCGCACCAGGCGGTGGGTGCCGGCTTCGGTTTTGAGCCACCCGTAGGCGTTTTCGCCCTTTACTTCGAGGGTGGCGGATTTGATGCCGGCCTCTTCGCCGTCTTGGTATTCCAGCGTGTCGACTTTGAAGCCCGCCTGTTCGGCCCAGCGCACATACATGCGCAGGAGCATGGACGCCCAGTCCTGCGCCTCGGTGCCGCCGGAGCCGGAGTGGACCTCAAGGTAGGCGTCGTTGCGGTCGGCTTCGCCCGATAGCAGCGCCGCGATTTGCTTTTTGCCAAGGTCGGCGTTGAGGGTTTTGAGCGCGGCTTCCGCCTCGTTCACCACCTCCTCGTCGCCCTCCATTTCGCCAAGCTCGATGAGCTCAACGGTGTCGTTCAGCTCAGTTTCGATGCCGTTGATGGTGGTGATGGAGGTTTCTAAGCGCTGGCGCTCTTGCATGAGTTTTTGCGCGCTCTGGGGATCGTTCCAGAGCGACGGGTCCTCGGCTAGAGCGTTTAGCTCTTCCAGCCGTTTGACGGCGTTATCCCAGTCAAAGATGCCTCCTCAGCAGGCTTACGGCCTGCTTGATGTCATCAGTGAGGGCTTTGGCTTCGGCGCGCATGACTCGTTCTCCTTGGGCAAGAGCGGTAGCGCGTGATGCGAGGGATGGGCAAGGTTTTGATACGCCAAGGCGGTCGCGACCGCCCTCCCCGACCAGTCGACATACCGCCCGCGACCTTTGCGATTTTCGGATCAGAGCCATGCGCGCAAGGGTGAACGATTGTGGGGCCCGCGACGTGACGGCGCAGGCGGCGTCTGGTAATAAGAATATATGCTTGATGTCGATCACATGACCGTGGCGATCGGCGACGCCATCCTGCTCGCCGACATCAGTCTTACCGTTCCGGCGGGCGAAACCCACGTGCTGCTCGGTCCCAATGGGTCGGGCAAATCCACCTTCCTTTCGGCAATCATGGGCCTTGAACCGTTCGAGTTGACGGCCGGGACGATCCGGTTTCGGGGCATCGATTTGGCCGGGCTTGGTGTGTCGGAACGGGCGCAGCACGGGATTGGTATGGCATTCCAGCGGCCGCCCTCCATCGAGGGCGTGAGCGTGGCGGAGTTTGCTGCCGCGGTGGGCGGCGCGGATCGGCTCGCCCATGGGGCCGAGCTTTTGGACCTAGAAGCCTTTGTGGATCGTGACGTCGCCGTGGGCTTTTCCGGCGGTGAGATTAAGCGCTGGGAGGTGCTGAAACTCTTCCTCCAGAAGCCGGATTTTTTCCTATTCGATGAGCCTGAAAGCGGCGTCGACATGGAGCACATTTCCGCCGTCGGCATGGCGATCAACGAGCTTGTTGCCGAGCCTGGCCCTGATGGTGCGAAACGGGGCGCATTGCTGATCACTCATACCGGGTTGATCCTGGACTACGTGAATGCCGATCAAGCGCACATCATGAACGGTGGGCGGATTATTCATTCCGGACCGCCGAAAGAGCTTTTCGCTCACATTCAGGCCTCCGGGTACGTGGCACCGGGATAGGCCGTTGGGGGGCCGGAATGACGCAGGCTGACACGACGATGGCGGCTGAACTCAGCGCTGAGGAAGAGGCTATCCTAAAAGAAGTCGGCTACAGCGATCCCACTTCGCGTGGCGCGACGACTGTGCTTGTCGATCATGCGCTTCGCCTGACACGCTCAGAGCATGAGGGCGTTGAGGTGATGTCGATCCAGGATGCGCTGATGCGCTATGACTGGGTGCAGGACCTGATGTTCTCGCTGGTCGAGCCGGACGAGAACGAGTTGCTGCGCCAAGCCTCGGAGCTGTTGCAGGATCCGATTGGGCACTTCCTCTATGTGCACCCGGGCGCGAAGGTGAGCGCGCCGTTGCAGAGCTTTACCGTGATGGAGCGGCCGCAAGAGCGCCAGTTCACCCACAACATCACTGTGATTGGCGAGGGTGCGGACGTTGAGATGATTTCGGGGTCCGCGGTTCCGGCGCGGGTTCATGCGGGCCATCACGTGTCCATCGAAGAGGCGTTTATTGGCAAAGGGGCGCGGTGCCGCTCGATCTCCATCGAGCATTGGGGAAGCCGCATGAGTGTGGATTCATACGCCCGCACGAAGGTGGATGACGGTGCGGAGGTGACGACGAACCAGATCATGCTGTCGTCCATCAAACGCTCGGTCAGCGACACACAGATGTTTATCGGCGCCGATGCGCGGTGCAGCGACCAGGCGATCATTTTTGCGCCGAGCGGGACGGAGCGGGTGTTTAATACGCAAACTACGCTGCTTGCGCCCGGTGCGCGCTCTGAGTCCATTGCGCGGATGGTGTCGGCCGGGGGGACGATCACCAACAACGCGCTGCTGATTGGGGCGGCGGAGCACACCAACGGCTTTTTGGGGTGCGATGGGCTGCTCCTGTCGAGCGATGGGGAGATTACCGCGACCCCTGCCCTGCGCGCCAAGAGCGCTGAGGCGGTGCTGTCCCACGAAGCGTCGGTGGGCATGATCGATCGGGACAAGCTCACCTATTTGATGGCGAGCGGTCTCAGTGAAGATCGCGCGCGGGATCTCATCGTGCAGGGCTTTTTGAGCCTTAAGGATGACTACATCCCGGCGGGGCTGCGTCAGCGGGTGACGGAGATGATCGCGTCGGCGCAGTCCGGCGGAATGTGAGGCGGCGTCCCGGTGCTAGAGGCAGCCTGGGATCATGGGCGGATTGGTTCGTCGCGAGGGATTTGCAACGACGCCATACCGTAACGCGATGGAGAGTTTCGCCACCGAGCGTTGGCATGACGATGTGCACGCCAACGCTGAAGGCTATTCAGCGGCTTTGTGGTCCCTCACCCTCAATGGCGGGGCGTCGGCGGAGCTTTGTGGAGATGGCCGAACCGGTCGATAAGGATCGCCTCGACCTCTTCCATCTCGCCGATGGTGCCGCCGTTGCGCAGCACGGCCGGGATTTTCCGTTTCGCCACTAATGGAACGGTCATTGAGACATTTTCAGATTTGTCATAGGCGACCATCTGCTCCCGCAAGATGCCGATGGTGATGTCTTCGCCGAGAACGACTGATTCAATGTAGTCAGTGTTATAATGCACTCCAGCAACATTGCGGCCGTTGGAGATGTTCCACATGAGTTTATTGAGTTCACCTTCCAATGTGAGCCCTTTTTCGACCTCGACAGTCATAAGGCCCACTGAAATGTCGTTCTCGTCGTCACCAGGGTCTGGCACCAACCCCTTTTCGCCAGGCTTTACGACGTAGGCCGGTTTGGCGGTGTCGCTGGGATCGCGCATGTTGAAGAACGCCTTCAGAAGCGTCACGCATGCGCCAGCAACGGTGGCGTGGCCGGCACCGTAGGCTGGATGCATGGGCGAGCCCTCGGGGAAGGCCATTGGCAGGAGCCATGTGGATTCCCCTGCCCCACCGAAACGGCTGTTCTGCCCTTCGTTGTGCAGGCGAACATCAGTGAGGACTTCTTCGAGTACTGGCTCAGATCCCATCCCGACAGGGAATGTATAGGTTGCCAGCGTACCGCCGAGCGTCTTTCGTGCCGCGGCTTCTTGTGACCCATCGCCGAGCGGATACTGCTCCGCGCCGACAACAGTGTCGCGATGAGGTGTGTATTCTGTGTAGATGGTATGGAACAGCGCTGCGAGAGCCTCCGGCCGCGCCCGGCGATGTACGGAGAATTTTTGCCCACGCACGGCTTTCAACGCCCGGCTCGAAACCTCTGTGACGAGGGTCAACAGGTGGGGGCCGCCGAACAACGCAAATGGTTCCTGGTTCGGCGCAGGCGCATCGGAGCCACCGTGATAGGGAATGCCGGGGTCGAACGCATAACGTTCGTTCAACATGATGAGCGCAGCATTGAGATAGGCTTGGTAAAGTTGATCGTCGTGGACGTACGTCGCCAATTCTCTCAAGCGATTGAGTGGGCGATAGTGTTTGCCTTCAATAAAATTGCCACCTGCATCAAATATCCCAAACTCTGAGTGCTTCTTATCAGGGAAGAGTGCACCTCGGGTTTGGAACGCGTTCTGGACATTCAGATAGTGGGCCCAAGCGGTCATGTAGTCTTGCTTGGGGGTGGCGACTGCAATCTTCTGATCGACGCGTTGGTTGCCGTAAGCAATCAAGCCGGTCGCTCGCTGGGCCAGGTCGCGGGCTGATCCGCCGGTGCCCATGATCATGAACTGGGAGATGAATGGCGTTGGCCACGGGTCTTCTCCGATCCCGCGAAACATATTTGAGGCGGTTTGTTCGGTCCCAAACCTGCGGCGGTGCTTTTCTTCGCCGGTTGCCACGTCTCGTCTGTCTGTTTCGCCGCTGAACCAGCGCATTCGGCTGAGCCGCTCCGCTGCCGCGGCTACGTCTTTGTTGTGGCTGGCAATCAGTTGGCGTTTGTCAGTGGGAGGACGCCTGCCGTTTAGCTGTCGAAGCGCGGCACACAAGCTCGCGTCCATGAATGCAGCGACGGGAAAATCGCGGAACAGCGCCATCTGGTAGACTTCGGCCATTTCAGCAGCGAGCTCAGCGGAGCCGGCGGGGGGCGCTTCGGGCATGGCCAGAGCCAACGGATCGGGCCCCATCAGCACATAGGCGAACCCGCTCGTGGGGCTTTCCCACTCTCGAAAGAGACCGACGTGCGGTGGCGCCGGTGGCCCGGGAAAGGCGATACTTGGATCTCGGTTGAGTGGGACGCCATCAAAAAGACTGCGGTCGGACGACTGGGCGCCGTCTTTGAACTCGGTAAAGTCGGACACGTCCTCCAACATGCCGTTGACCTTGTGTTTGAGGCCTTTGCGGAAGCTGAAGATGAACGGCGAACGCTCATCTCTTGGTACGACTTGCTTTGGATGGGGAACATCTGTCGACAACTCAGTCGCTTGATCGCGACGGTGTTTTGCGTGTTCACGGCGTTGTGGATCTGGGAAGGTCACGGGACGAAAATCCTTGCAAGATCAATGACAAGAAATCCTCGGCACGCTTCGGTTGGATAAGGCACAGCGACGCCTTTTCCATTCTTCGTGAGATGAGCAATTTTACGCAAACAATGGGATCGAAAACCGACGGGGTGCCGACGATTTCAATAACAAACAAAAATGTGGCTTACTTTTGACCGGAAGATGCCGATCTTTATAGCACCAGGACTTTAAGCCCAGCCTAACTGCTTTAACGCCTGGGCGTCGTTCCAGATTTTCGTCATGTGGCTGATTTTGGCCCCGTCGAACTTCATGACGTAGGCGTAGTCCGACGCAATCTGTTTGCCGGTGGCAGGGACGGGGCCGTCGCCTGTGTTGGTACCAACGAAGATGGCTGTAGCGATGACCGTTTGGCGCTCGGGATCGGCCGCAAAGCCTGTGAGTTCGTAGTGACCGTCGGGAATCGGGCCTAGAATGCCCTTCATCCATTCCGCGTAGCCTTCGAGGCTTGTTGTGTCGGCCAACGCGTCGGCCTGAGCAGAAAAGGTGGCGCCATCGGTGCAATATGGGGCACAGGCGGCCCAACCCTGACCGGTCTCGCAAGCCTCGAAGAATGACTTCGCTGTTTCTAGCATGCGGGGCTCCCGGGTTTTGTCAGGCCAGGTGGCGAGCGTGCTTGCCCGTCACTCCGCCGGCGATGATGCGCTGGTTTTTGCCGCCTAGTAGAGGCCGCCAGTGCCCGACAGCACCGCGCGCTCGCTCTCCCGGGTGATCTGGCGCCGTGAGGGCTGGTTGTCGTTCAGACCGATAATTGAGAAGGTATCGCCCGGTGCGGTGCCCGGCTTGAAGGCTTCCAGTATCGAGCCCTGCCCACTGGCTTGGCGACCGGTGGCGCGGTTGACCGGGATGAGCTTGATGCCCTCCGGCGCGCGGAATTCCACAGCCGGCTGACCGTCCAGCGCCTTTTGCATGAAGTCGAGGAAGATGGGGGCTGCCATCTGGCCACCGGTGGCGCCACGGCCCATCGGTGTCGGGTCGTCGTAGCCGATGAAGACACCCGCCACGAGGTCGGGGGTGAAACCCACGAACCAGGCGTCTTTCTCCTCGTTGGTGGTTCCGGTCTTGCCGGCGACGGGGCGACCGAGTGCGCGCAGGCGTGTAGCAGTGCCGCGCTGGACGACGCCTTCCATCATGGAGGTGATTTGGTAGGCGGTCATCGGATCGAGGACGTATTCGCGCTCGTCGACGATGGTGGGCGCGGGCTGATCGCTCCAGGACATCGCGACGCAGCCGTCGCAGCGGCGGCGATCGTGCTTGAACACGGTCCGGCCGTGACGGTCTTGGATGCGGTCGATGAGGGTGGGTTGGAGCCGTTGGCCGCCGTTGGCGATGATGGCGTAGGCGCCAACCATGCGCTTGACGGTGGTTT
>CAKZYH010000331.1 GCA_937884725.1 uncultured Paracoccaceae bacterium | reverse complement strand
ACGCGCACAACCCATCGACACGGACCAACCCATGCCCAAACACCGGATCAAACCCCGGCTCCCCAAGGTCCTCAGCGATCGCGGTGAGCTCCGCTTTCGCCGCCTCGTAGGATCGGATCTCGGGCCGGCCGCTGCGCAGCACCGCCAGCGCAGCCGTCACAAAGGGCGTCGCGAACGAGGTGCCGGTTCTCGTCCGCGCCCCCCTCACCGATGCGGCCGTCCACACCTCAACCCCCGGCGCAGCAAAGTCGATGTGCTCGCCCCGGCCGGCCCGCCGATAAACCCGCTTGCCATTATCAATCGCAGTCACCGCAAAGACCTCGTCGTACGCCGCCGGAAACGCTGGCTCCGATCTCGGCCCGGCATTGCCTGCCGCCGCGACCAACAAAATGCCGCGCTCATTCAGGCTCTCAACCATGTCCTGCAGCAAAGTGTTGGCGGGTCCCGCAAGGCTCATATTGATGATTTCCGCCCCACCCTCCGCAAGGTTGTCGAGTGAGCGCACCAGCGTATAGGCGTCGCTCCGGTCATCGCCGCGATTGCTCCTATGAAATGCATCCACCGCGATGATGTTCGCCCCAGGAAGCAGGCCAGGCGAGCGCGTGTCCATTGACCCGACCAGGATCGCCGCAACGGCGGTCCCGTGCTGCCGGCTGGAGCTTCGCAGGTCCTCTTCCGCCGTCGTCAGAAGCGTGAGGCCGCTGCCAGCCAACGCCTCGTGCTCAGCGTTGATGCCCGTATCGATCAGTCCAATCGTCACGTCCGACATGCAGGTGTCGTTCGCCTTAGGGTCAGGCCAATCGATGAGGTTGGGGGCAAGGCACCATAGCTCGCGGCACGGCTCAGCCTCGCCGGGACGATAGAAGTGGTTGAAGTCAGCCTGGCTGCCCGGCTGTACCGCTTCAACGGCGACGCGTGCATCGTCGAGGCTCGTGCCTGCCGGGACCTGGAGGCGGGTCACAAATGTATCCGTCAGTGTGATCTCATCGCGCTGCAGGACCGTGTAGCCCTGGGCGGAGAGTTCGGCGATGCTCGGTTCAGTCAGGCCGAGCGCAACGATCTCGGCCGGCGCAAAATCTGGCAGCGGCGGTGCGGGCGCAGCCTGCTGCTGAACGGTCCGCCGGAGCTGACGGCGCACACGGCGCTGCTCGCGGGCACGACGCGGTTGCCGCGCCTGGCGAGGCGGCTGAGCCCGCCGCGGTTGGAATAGCCGACGGAACGCATTTCGACCGCTCGGCTCGCTGGACGAACGCGCGCCGCCGGAAAAACCACCGCGATCGCTGCTACCGCCACCAAAACCGCCGCCGCCGCTGTCGCTTCCGCTGCTTCCGCCGTCACTATCGCTGTCGCTATCGCCGCCGTCGCTATCGCTATCCCCGCCATCGCTGTCGCCGCCGTCGCTGTCGCCCCCATCGCTGTCGCCGTCGTCGGCCCAGGCAGGCCCGACCGTCAGCTCCCCAGGGCCCGGCATCACCGCCGCGACTGCCGTGGCAAGGCCAAGGATCAACAAGACCCGGCGGGCGGCCCTCCAGGGCCTTACAAGGGCGTCGGTTTCGTCTTGAAGGCTGAGCATTAGAGGATCTCCACGGGAATAATGCGGCCTGTGGCGCGTTGCAGATACTGCGCAGACGAACTGCGCGCCATATTATTCCCCTAGGGCCGAACTTTGTCGGAGCCATTGATGTCCCATCCATTTGGGCAGCAACTGATCGCGCTGCTACCCAACCTCAGACGCTTCGCGCTCACACTCACGCGCTCAGGCCCGGCCGCGGACGACTTGGTACAGCTCACATGCGAAAAAGCGCTCATCAGCCAGGAGAGCTTCGTGGCGGGCACACGGCTCGACGCATGGCTCTTCAGGATCATGCGCAATGCCTGGATCGATCAGTTGCGCAAAACAAAGACCGCCGGCACAGGGGTCGATGTCGACGCCATCGTAGACCTGCCCGGCGATGACGGACGGCGACAAACCGAAAGCGCGCTCATGCTCAAAGCCACCCGCGCCGCCATCGCGGACCTGCCCGACGACCAGCGCGAGGTGCTTGTGTTGGTCTGTATTGAAGAACTCAGCTACCAGGAAACATCAGATATGTTGGGCATTCCCATCGGGACCGTGATGAGCCGGCTGGCACGCGCTCGAAAAAAGCTTGCGAGCGCTGTGGGAATAGACGTCGACGAGTGACGTTGTTCTCATAACCAAAGGCAAACACCATGCGAGAACAGTACAGCGATACAACACTGATGGCCTACGCGGACGGCGAGCTTGATGACGCCACGCGCAGCGAAATCGAACGCGCGCTCACCGAGGATGCCGCGTTGTCCGCGCGCGTCGACATGTTTAGGGCAACACGCAAAGCCGCCTCCGATGCCTTCAAAGGGCATCTGGAAGAACCCGTGCCCGATGCGCTCGCCGCGCAGATTGCGGGCATGGTCGAGCGCCATGAGCACCCAAAGGTCGAGCCCGCCGGCAACGTCGTCGCGTTCAAGCCGAAGCCAAGATTCTCGATGCCGCGTTTCGATCTCGCCATCGCGGCATCGGTCGCCCTCGTCGCGGGCGGCGCCATCGGTTACTTCGCGTCCGGCTATGGCGGCATCGCCCCCACCAACAGCATTTTGACCGCCGACCTCACCGATCCCTCACTCCCGGCCGCGCTGCGCACAGTCGAGGCAGGTGAGGAGACCGCGCTTGAGCGGGGCGGACGCTTCCGCGCCATCGCCTCCTTCCGCGATGAAGCTGACACCTTCTGCCGCGAGTTCGAGGTCGATCACCCCGATGCATCGACGGCGGTCTCCGTCGCGTGCCAGGCCGGCGAAGAATGGCGCGTCCGGTTTACCGTCGTGGCGTCCAGCGCCGACGGTGGCTACGCGCCCGCATCATCCCTTGAAGCGCTCGACGCTTATTTGACCGCCATCGGTGCCGGCGCACCGTTGTCAGAAGAGGACGAACGCGCGGCGCTCCAGCGCTTGCCCTAAAGGAGGATCGCTGGCGGTCCCCAAAAAGGCGTGACGCCCAAGGCGTCGCGCCTTTTTTGTTGCCCTCATTCACCGGCGAAAACGCTCCGCACAAAAAAATTCGATTGTTTGGGAATAACTCCTCAGCGGCCTCGTTTTCGTGGTGAAAACTCACTCCGAGAGCGGAGCGCAAGAGGTGAACATGACCAAGCCCATCGCTTTTACTTCGCGCAAGTCTTTCTCAGATCGCGCGACTGCTGTCCTTGCGACAGCCCACTGGACCTTCACAACGCGGCGGGTCGCCCGCATGGACGCCTGCGGCCTGTCAACCGATTTCGCCGCCGCCCGCCCCGGTGACCTCGTCCTGTGCGAAGTCGTCGAGATCGGTCAGCACCGCCGGCTGCAGCTGACGACCAAACGCTTCAAAACAGCCTACGAAGGCGACTTCTTCGTTGCTTGTGTCGGCGACCGCTATGCCCCCGATCAATTCGAAGGACGGGCCGACATTACTGGCGAATTCGCCCACCTACTCGCCGGCGGCGGTGTGGTCGGCACTGTCGAGCACGCCCACGAGCGCATGAAGCCACCCACAACGGCGCGCCCCATCGGCTTGCTGGTCGACTACGACGGCGACGTCATCAATGTCTCTCGCTACGGCCTCCCCAAGTGCGGTGTGCCGGACGATGTGACAGTCCTTGGCGTCTTCGGCGCATCCATGAACGCCGGCAAGACCACGGCTGCGGTCAGTCTCGCCCACGGCCTTGCCCGCGCTGGTTATGCCGTGGCAGGGGCAAAAATCACCGGCACCGGTTCCTTCGGTGATTTTCTAGCCTTCGAAGACACAGGTGTCGCAACCTTCGACTTTACTGACGCTGGCCTCGCATCAACTTACCGAGCCACAATGTCAGACATCGAAGACGCGTTCGAAACTGTCGTCGGCCATGCCGCTGCCGGTGGCGCCGAGATCGTCGTCGTGGAGATCGCCGACGGTGTGTTCCAGAAGGAAACCGCCGCGATCCTCAAGGGCTCGAAGATCAAGGACCGCCTGGATGGCATCCTGTTCGCCGCGCCCGATGCGCTGGGTGCAGTGGGCGGCGTCGACGTCTTGAACCGCTATGGCCTTCGCCCGTTCGCAGTCTCCGGCATGGTGACCCGCTCACCGCTCGCCATGTGCGAAGCCATCACCGTCACCGAGGTCCCGCATCTGTCACGCGATCAGCTGTGCGACCCGGCATCGGTGTCGGCACACATTCGCCCCCTGCTGCGGAACCGCCCGCTCAGCCACCCTTTCGCCCACCGGATGGCCGCCTAGGGCACCATCCACCACGGTCGGACCACACACCCGGGCCGGCCTCTGACCGACGCGGCCCAACCGGTCCGGTCGTCGGCAGACCATGACCAACCCACCCCCAAAACCGTCAGTTAAGAGTGAGGACAACCCCATGCTTTACTTCAAATGCCTGAAGTCCAACGTCGACCCGAAGCCCTTCCTCGACGAAATCGAAAGTGTTGACGAGGCGTGGGCTCAATCGACCGGTCGGCAGGACAAGATCAAGGTGCAGCGCGAAGCGCTGGCGATCCCGCTGCGCGGCCTGCGCAAATCGGCCATCGGCGAGCGCAAACGCCGCGACGTTCACGAAAGCCGCTGGACCACCGGCTCCGCCCGCCTCGTCTTGGCCCGCAAGTTCCTCGAAGACTTCGCGCTGGAGCAAGACAGTATTCTGGGCCGCGCCAAAATCGTCTGCCTCCCTGCCGGCAAGCGCGTCTACCCGCACATTGACCGCGGCGAATACTACAAGGTCCGCAACCGCTACCACTTCGTGCTGCGGTCCGCCGACGGCTCCTGGCTAAAGGCCGCCGACGAAGAAGTGCGGATGAAGGAAGGTGAAGTCTGGTGGTTCGACAACAACCAGATGCACGAAGCCCATAACGACGGCGACCAGGACCGCATCCACATCATCTTCGACATGCTGCCGTCCCACCGCGCCGCCGAAGTCTTCGGCCTCGCCGCTTAAAGTATAGACCAGAGGAGATCGTCATGGCCGCTCTCGCTGCCAAATTGGTTGCCCGCAACGCGATCGCAGACAACATCACCTTCCGACCGGCGGCAGGTCATGACGGCCTCGCCTGCTGGATCGCCGTCCCCGACACGGTCAACGTCGACCGCTCGCCGCTCGTCGCGGTGCACGGGATCCGCCGCAACGCCTACCAGCAGGCTGAACTCTTTGCCGAGCGCGCCAACGCGCTTGGCCGGACAGTCATCGCCCCTTTGTTTAGCAAGCACGACTGGCCGCGCTACCAGCAAGCGGTACGCTCCGGCAGGGCCGACAGCGCCCTCCTCACCTTGCTGGACGAGCTCAAAGCCGAAGCGCATTGGCACACCGCGCAGTTCGAGCTGTTCGGCTTTTCGGGCGGCGCCCAGTTCGCCCACCGCTTCGCCATGATGCAACCGCACATGGTCTCCCGCCTCACCGTCGCATCCGCCGGCTGGTACACTTTCCCCGACGAGAGCCGCTTCCCCTACGGCCTCTCCCCGCGCCCTGATGGCACCGACCCCTGGTGCGCAGTCACGCAGGACACCTTCACGCGCTTCTTGGCGATCCCGACGCAAGTCTGCGTCGGCGCCGACGACACCGCGCGCGATCCAAACCTTCGCTCCGGGGAGCAGATCGACGCCCAGCAGGGCGAAAACCGCCTGATCCGCGGCATCCGCTGGACGCAGGCCCTTCAAGACGCCGCCAAAGCGCGCAGCCTGCCACCCCGCGCATCCTTCATCGCACTGTCCGGGTGCGACCACGACTTCCGGCAATGCGTCCTGCGCGGCGGCCTCGACCGGGTCGTCATCCCCAGTGAAAAGCCGCCCCGCCCAACCATCGGCCCGTGCGGGCGCGATTGCGCTGCGTGCAAAGCGCCGTGCAAAGTCGGCCTCAGCCTCCTGAGGTCGGTGTGATGAGCGCCATGCCACCCCTTTTCGCAAACGGGCGAACCCGCGGCATCCTCACCATCATCGCCCTGGCGCTCGGCCAGGCGGCCTCCACTGGCGTTGCCGCCTTCGCCACCCGCGACGTGTTTGCCGCCTTCCGCGACACCTCACCGGCGATACCGGTGACCGCCCTCGCGCTCGTCGCGGGTTCAGGCATCGCCATCGCCGGCATGCGCTATGGCGAACGCGTGGTCGCCGAAGGCGTCGGGCAAGACTATGTCGCCGCGCTGCGCGTGCGCCTCTTCCAGCACCTCGCGCAAGTCTCGGCGCGCGACATCGCCCGTCGCCGCTCGGGCGCCCTCTCGTTGCGCTTCGTCGGCGATCTGTCTGCGGTGCGCAACTGGGTCAGCCTCGGCCTCACCCGCCTCATTTCCTCGCTGATCGTGCTGCCGCTCGCGACCCTCGCGCTCTTCATGCTGAACCCTCATTTGGGCGCCGCCGCGGCGATCCCCCTCGCGCTCGGCATCCTCGCGATGGCGGCCATCGGACCGCAGCTCGGCCCGGCCCACAAAAGGCTCCGCAGCCGCCGCGCGCGCCTTGCCGCAGACATGAGCGAGCGCGTTCCCCACGCGCCGGAACTCCGCCTCCTCGGCCGGGTCAAAACCGAAACCCGTCACATCGTGAAGCGCACCGAAACCCTCATCGACGCCGCCCTACAGCGCGCCCGGTGCGCAGCACTCCTCCGCGCCATCCAAGACGCCGTTTCAAGCATCGCCGCCGCGTCGATCTTCCTCACAGCCCTCGCCACCGGCGCTCCCGCCGCGGAAGCCGCCGGCGCCCTCGCAGCCGTCGGCCTGATCGTCCAACCCCTGCGTGATCTCGGCGGCGTTTGGGATCGCCACCGCAACTGGAACGTCGCACGCGACAAGTGCTCAACGCTCCTCTCTGTCCCGAAACTTGCCACTCCCAACACCACCCAAGAGCCGAGCCTCCAAAACGTCCCCCAGAGCGTCTCCTTCAACGCCGTGCGCTCCGGAAACCTGACCCATGTCGACGCCACCGCGACGCCCGGACGGAAAATCGCCATCGTCGGCCCCAACGGTGCCGGCAAGTCGACGCTCCTCAGCCTCGCCGCAGGGCTCGACAGTCCCGACGAGGGCACCGTTCTCCTGGGCGAGCGCAAATCGGTCGAGCTCACCACCGCAGA